>NZ_ANOG01000553.1 GCF_000346295.1 Rhodopirellula maiorica SM1
ACCCACTTTGCGGCTGAGCACTAGCATCATTCGATCCTTGAATAAGTTGATTTTCGAAGTCAGAAGTCGACTTGGTGGGTCGATCAACGCAACCGCTGGACCAATGACAACACAATCCGATAAAAATCGTCCTATTTGGATGTTTTGACTCAACAAGCGACTCCGTCGTGGTGCAATTTCTCCTTAAACGAGCTGAAAACAGGGAGGATCGCTGGCTGCGGTTGCACAGAATCTTTCCAAGCCCCAAAAGCAGGTGGAAAGAATGTTTCCACAAAGTGACGACACTATTTTGCTAGCCCGTCGATCGAGACACCAACTTTGGTAGCGGCACGGCGCGAGCCCAATGCCATCTACTTTGGTAACCATTGGGGGGCTCAAGTAGTGGGATTCGCCAGAATCCCCACCTTTGCTGTTGAAACACCAGGAACTCTGGCGAGTCCCACTACCAAAGTAGATGGCATTGAGCGCAAGCCATCCGTTCGCAGCGAGAAAAACGTTCGGTTTAGACCGGGCGGCTCGCGCCGCACCGCTATAAATACCGTGCCGGAACGCCGGATCGGCTATCCGAGCAACTGCAGCGTATCGTCAAGCTCCGCCATCGCCTTGTCGACTTGCGTCTCCATCGCTTGGACTGTGTCCGAATCGACCGTGGCGCTGGTGGTCGGCAATTGGGCAAACGTGGTCACCTTGCTGGATCGCGCCTCCGCGACCGCTTGTGATGGCTCCGCGACGGATTCGCTTGCGGACCGAGAGCCCTCGCTTTGCAGCGTCATCGGTGTCGCCAGCGATTCGCTTGCGCCGCTGTTCGCGACATTGCGAGATAGCTGGTTGATCACTCGCAACGCGTCCATCGCCGTGATACGGCCATCCGAATTGACGTCGTAATAGCGTCCCGGAACCACCACGGTCTCGCCTTCCACACTGCCTTGACGACCTAATTGGTTGACGACCAATAATGCGTCCATCGTGGTGGTCTCACCGCTGGCGTCAACATCGGTTGACTCAACAAGATTGGTGGGGCTGACCCCGGCGACGGCATCATTTCCCGCGCTAGAACGGATGATCAAAACCTGGTCTTCATTGGATGCGTTCACAATCAACGCGTACAAATCTCCGGCGTTTAATGTCGCTGTCAGAACACCGCCCGTATCGTCGGCCAGCGGATTCAGATCTTCGTCATACAAAACCACTTGCGCGGTGACTGATGTCGAACCGACATGCCCCACGGTCAATGTCGTGTCCTTGATCGCTCCGAACAAGATCGCGGTGGACTGACCGCTGGCGGGAACCACTTGGGGACGTGCCATGTTGGCGGAGACCAGCAAACCGCCGCCTCCACTGGTGTCGTTGTCCAAAATCGAACCAGTAAACACGGTGCTTTCACCTAAATTCGCTCCGGTCGGTTGATTCAGTGTCACCACCACGGTTTCCAAGCTTTCGACGATCGCATCATCCACCAAATTGATCGTGATGTTGCCAACGGTTTGGCCTGCGGCGATCGTAATCGGGTTGACCACCACGGTATAGTCGCTTCCCGATGTTGCGGATCCCGTGACCGTAAAGGGAATCGTGATCGCCGTATCACTCGTTTTCGATAGCTGGACCGCCACGTTGATCGCCGACCCGCCCTCGCTAACCGTCTCAGTCACATTGGCGAGCGTGACGATCGGCTGACTTGGGACCGACGAATCGGAATCCTGCAGCGTGATCGTGTGCGTGGTGTCAGTTCCCAAGCTGGCACCGGTTGGCGACTGCAAGGTGACCGAGATCGATTCATCCGCTTCGCTTTCGGTATCGCTGATCACAGTCACCACGATTGTTCCCGAGGTCGCACCGGCTGGAATCCTTAGCGGACTGCTACTGATCGTGTAATCCGTTCCCGCCGTTGCCGTTCCGTTCACTGCAAACGGGATGACAATCTCGGATTCCGACGCCGCCGACAACGCGACCGAGATCGCAACGTTGCCGCCGTCTTCGCTGATCGTTTGCGCAACGGTTGAAAAATCGACCACCGGTTCGACGGGCACAGACGAGTCGTTATCGGTAATCGAAATCGTCAATGTAGAGTTTGCCCCAAGGTCGTATCCCGTCGGCGGCGTCAAGCTGATTCGGATCGTCTCGGTTGCTTCGATCAAACTGTCGTCGATAATTTCAATCGGCAAATTTGCCGTGCTGGTCCCCACCTCGAACCTCAGCGATTGCTGCCCCATCATGAAATCGCTGCCATTGGACGCCGTGCCGATAATCGTCACCGGCACCGTGATAACTTCGGGAGCCAAAATGCTCAGTCGTGCAGTGGCGGTCACTGCCATGGACGACTCAGACACCATGATTTCGTCGGTGGTGAAATCGATTTGCGGATTGCTGCCCTCGACGTCGTTATCCGTGATCGTGATCGTCGTCTCACTCACGCTGCCCAGCTCGCCAAAACTGGGCACACCAAGCGTGAATACGATCGTTTCATCCCCTTCAATGAAACTGTCTTCGAACACATTGATCTTGATCGTTCGCGATGTTTCGCCCGCGGCAAATCCAACCACGTTGGTCAAACTTGCGTAATCACGGCCGTTGATAGCGGTGCCGCTCAGAAAGAAGGGAACTTCGACAAACGACTCAGGGACCTCCGACAAACTAACCGTCACAAAAATCGCAGAGTCACCTTCGGACACACTCAGCGTCGATTGTTCAATGTTGATCGTCGGTGCAGGCGATAGGTCATCGTCGCTGATCGTAATCTGCTCGGTCGGGGTGTCCCCGAGGACGGCGCCGACCGGTGTTCCTAAATTGACAAACAGCACCTTGTCGCCATCAACAAGGGTGTCGTCACTGATATCGACCGTGATCGAGGCCGACGTTTGCCCGGCAGCAAAGACGAGAGGACTCGCGGAAATTGAAAAATCCGTATTCGGACTGGCCGAACCACCAAACGTGAACGGAACGGTAATCGGCGCATCGCTGGGTTTCGACAAGATCACGTTCAGCGAAATCGTGCCGATATCTTCGCCGACCGTTAAAGCTGAAGCACGAAAATTAACGGCTGGCGGAGGAACATCGTCGTTGTCGATGATCGTCAACACTTGGCGGATCGGCGTCCCCAGTTTTGCATTGGTCGGCGGGTCGAGTTTGACGATCACGGTTTCATTATTCTCTAATTCAAAATCATCCGTGATCGCGATCACAATCGTCCCACTTGTTTCACCCGAGGGAATCACGAGCGAGTCGCCGCTGATCACAAAATCGCTATCACGCGACGCACTTCCGGAAACCGTATAGGGAATCACCACGTCAAACTCGGTGGGTCCCGATAGAGTGACGGTCATCGCCGCCGAACCCGCATTCTCTTGGATGGTCGATGCCGCTAGATCGAGCGTCGCGATGGGAGTGCTGTCATCGTCATCAACAATGTTGACAGTGTGCGTCTTCTGAGTCCCCAGCAGTGCGCCCGATGCGTTGCCCAAGGTCACCACAATCGTCTCGGTAGATTCAGCCGACAAATCATCGTCGATCGTAAACGTAATGTCAGCGGACATACTGCCCGCGGGAATGATCAACGGCGACGCGTCCGCAGTGAAGTCGACGCCTTCGGTCGCCGTTCCAGAGACGGAAAACGGAACAATCACATCTTCGCTGGTAATCTGCGAGAGTGACACATTCACCGTAACGGTCCCCACATCCTCAAGTTGAGATTGCGTCGCGAGCGTTGTACTCACCACCGTTTCACTTGCATCACTGACTCGCAAAATCACGTCGCCATAGTCGGTGATTGGCAGCGCGTTGGATTCTCCGTCCACGACCAACGTCCGCCGCGCCGAGTTGCCGACGATCGCATCAAGGGTCAAACGATAATCGCCCGCTACATCGGGTACCGTGACGTCAAATGTTCCCAAACTGCGAGTCGGTGGGATCCCGATCGCCGCCTCAGCCGAGCTTGATACGACCGAATCGCCCACGCTCCGGTTGATCACATTGTCAATAAGAACAGGAAAATCTTCCGACTCGAAAAACGCGTCAATCTCGAGTGCCGGAGCACTACTGGCAAAATTCAACTGGAATCCCCGCACCGCTTGCTCGGCCGCCGTCAACAACGCTTCGAAACGGACCGTCGAACCCCCGCTCGCACTGACAACGGTAGTTCCGTCAAATTCCGTCGAATTTCCCACCACGGGCAATAGGTCGATCGCCGCGAGCAGACAACGGTCCTCGAGCAATTCAGCACCAAGACGTCGGCGTTTTACATATCGACTCGGGGTTCGACGACTCATAGGGAAACATCCTCGTTGCAGCAAGAAGAATCAGGGAAGGAAAAGTCTGTGGACTTTGCTAGAAAGGCAGGGTGAGGGTTAATCTTAATCCACCCAATCGGCGACTGCCACTATGATCTGCGGCGAAGCGAATTCAGCGAATTAACAAGTAAATTCACCCGCGATTCGCCAATTGGGACGCCACAAAACACCACAGGTCCCTAAGAAAACCCCTGCGGGTTGCCCCGAAAAGCCCGATGCTACGCAAAAAAAAACACCTCGGGGCGCAAAGCAACGGCCATCGTGGAGTATTGATTCAGCAAAAAAAAAGCCTCACTCGGTTGTGTTTTTCACAAACCGAGTGAGGCATTGGATAAGTCGGCGTTTCTGCAGTCGCGGCGAGTCAACGCAGCGAGATCGCATCCTGCAGTGGCTTCAGCACGCTGGCCACCAAATATTCGTCAATCAAATCGCGTCCGAGCGCGACCAGTCGATCGTATTCTTGGACATACGTTTCATCCGGTCCCAAGCTGTCGTAACGACGGACCGTCAAATAAACGCTGATCGGATCCTCGCTGTAATCGCCCGTGCGGACTTGGTAAGCATTGGTTCGTGATTCAAAGCTGATCCGGCACTGCGTCCGACAATCTTCGTCCAGTGCAAATTGAATCGCTGGTTCATGCGATAGTACTTTTCCGAAGGGCAAGTTCATAAACCCTTGCAACCCTGGCGCGACTCCTACGACCTCTGACAAAATATCGTTGTGGTTGCCGCGGTAGGCAAAGTCGAATCCGAACATCACGCTCAACGATTCGCAATCCAGCGGACTGGCGGACAATTCGTAAGGGATCAACTCCAACACGCTGCGATGCAGATCATCGATCGCGGCGGCGGATTCAGGATTCACAACTCCCGAGTTGACCCGTTTCAATTCGGTCGAAACCCAACGATAGGCCCCCGCTTCTTTCTCTTCCTCTAAAACAAACTCGTTTTTCTCGCGGCCGTAGAAGTTTTGCATCTTCGGGTAGCGGCGGCGGATTTGTTCAAAAAAATGGAGGACCGATTCGCGACCTTTGGGCAAATCCATCTCGGTCGTGAGAACCATGTTCAAGTAAAAGTCGTCGCTAAACGCACCATATCCGTTCATTCGTCACCTTTCGTGTCGCGTAGATGCTTTTTTGGGAGTGGTTGCCAGCACGGTGAATAGACGGGCAACCAAGAAATGGGTTCACAAGCAAGGATGTAAGATCACAAGCGAACCACGACGACTTAGTGGCTAATTCAATAAGATGATGTGTCCCTCGCTCGCATTCGGGTGGGTTTCAGTGAGAGATACAGTCGACATCCTTTAGTTTAAGCGTAAGCCGCCAAGGATTGAACCTCCGAAAGAACGCTTTTTCCTGCTTCCGATGGCGTCAAATCATTGCGAAGCCCCGTTTTCCCCGCAGCAGAGCTGTAAAATGGGAATCGCTTTGGCTAGAATGACGCGTCAAGTTCTGCGGAGAGACACCCTACCCAGCTGCCTTGGGGGGCTCGTTTCCACTTTAACTCGGACGCAGCACTCGATTTTCTAACCGCGAATTTCTAACCGCGAAAAAAACTTCTTGATGAGACTCCACCCTATGCCCCGCCGTCCGCTCGCAGGTTTCGTCCTAGTCTTCGCTGCCGCAATGATCCTGACATCTGCGGCGACAGCTGCGGAAAAGCCGAATATCGTCTTTATCTTTGCCGACGATATGTGCTTTGACACGATCGCCGGGTTAGGCAACTCCGAAGTCCAAACTCCCAATCTCGACGCGTTGGCGAGACGAGGCACCACGTTCACGCACGCTTACAACATGGGATCGTGGAGCGGTGCGGTGTGCGTCGCCAGCCGCACGATGCTGAACTCGGGACGCTATGTTTGGAACGCCAATGCGATTCACAAAACGAGCGAAAACGAACGCGAACAAGGGCGATGGTGGGGCGAGCTGATGAAGTCCGCAGGCTATCGCACCTACATGACTGGCAAATGGCACTGTACCGCGAGTGCGGAAAAGTCGTTTGATGTCGCGCGGGACATTCGCCCCGGCATGCCCAAAGACACTCGTGCCGGTTACAACCGGCCTGGCTCGGATGGTAGCGATCCATGGTCTCCGTCGGATCCAAAGTTTGGCGGCTATTGGCAAGGCGGCACTCACTGGAGCGAAGTGGTTGCCAATCACTCCGAAGACTTCCTGCACGATGCGGCTTCGCAAGACGATCCGTTCTTTATGTACCTCGCCTTCAACGCGCCGCACGATCCGCGTCAATCGCCCCAAGAATACGTCGATCGCTACCCCAGCGATTCGGTGGCGGTCCCGAAAAACTTTCAACCGATGTATCCCTACGCCGAATTTATCGGCTGTGGCAAAGGATTGCGTGACGAGCGTCTTGGGCCGTTCCCTCGCACCGAACGTGCAGTGCAAGTCCATCGCGGTGAATATTTCGCTCTGATCACTCACATGGATGATCAAATTGGCCGCATTTTGAAAGCACTCGAAGCGTCTGGCAAAGCCGACAACACCTGGATCTTCTTTACCGCCGACCATGGACTCGCCGTCGGCCAACACGGTTTGTTCGGCAAACAAAACATGTACGACCACAGTGTCCGCGTCCCCTTCATTGCCGTCGGCCCCGGTGTCAAAGCGAACGCGAAAATCGAGCAGCCAATTTACTTGCAAGACGTCATGCCAACGACACTCGAATTGGCGGGCGCTCCGAAACCCGAATACGTCGAGTTTCATTCCGTGTTGCCGATGCTCGCAGGCGAGTCGGGTTCGCTCGATGAAGTCTACGGCTGCTACTTGAATCTGCAGCGAAGCATTCGCACCGACAAATACAAACTGATCGTCTACCCCAAAGCCAAGACAATGCGTTTGTACGACATCAAAAACGACCCGCTGGAAATGCACGATTTGGCAGATGACCCCGCAATGCAGCAGACCGTAAAAGACCTCTTCGCAAGGCTGCAAACGTTACAAAAATCGATGAATGACGATCTCGTTCTGGAACTCTAAAACCGCTCCCAACTCACAGGGGGGGCAACGTCC
>NZ_ANOG01000554.1 GCF_000346295.1 Rhodopirellula maiorica SM1
CCGAAAATATCGACGCCTATTATTACGGCAGTGACTTGCAATTGATGCGTGATTTAACGCTCAATGAATCGTGGACCAATATGGTGGCTGCGATGAAGGACATCGGTGATTTATCGCCGCCAGAGCCAATCGTGTCGAACGTTGATCTTTCCGAACGCGAAGGGTTTATTGAAACGTTATCCTTGGTCCAACGTTCGCAACTGGATTCAAACTGGAAACGCTTCACCCGTCTCGAGGGACACCAACAGCAGCAGATTCGTGAGACCGCGGAAAAAGTTCAGGCACAGTCCAATGCAGATGTGTTGCTGCGAACGATGCAGGTTTATTCGGTGTGGCGAGAAACGATCCCGAGTGAACTGCGAGACAAGATCGAGTCGGATGATTTGGATCAGCGTCGAGAGGCAATCAAGCAAGCGATCGACCAGACTCAATTTGCCATGTCAAAACGCTCGAGTTTGAATTTGTCAGATGACACGATCGAGCGAATCGCCTTCGCACTTCATCAAATTCTGAAGCAGCGTCTGCAAAATAACGAGCCCGGGGCGACTAGGTTTGTCTCGCGGCTAGAA
>NZ_ANOG01000555.1 GCF_000346295.1 Rhodopirellula maiorica SM1
GAAAGGGGCGAGCTATCGCAGATCAAGGCAGTACTTGAAAGCATCAGGCCAGCCACGCAAACAGTAAGTGTTGAAGAACTGGCGTATTTCAATAGTAGCCAACGACCCGAACTGGAGGAGGCTGAGAGCAAAGCAGAAAGGCCGAGCGTTATGCCGATCTGGCGCCGAAATGCGTTCACGGCCGCAACGGCCAACTCTGAAGGGAGGCGAGCATATCTCGTAGGAGACGGGCCGAGAAGCGAGAAGGTCCACCTGATTGTAAAAATGGCACTGTGGCGCGGGCGATCGATCAACCAATATGACCTTGTTGACGGGACCAGACTAGGAAAGGTCCGGGCCGCGAAGAATACGGACATCGACGACTTCAAGTGCAGAGGGTACGAGGTTAAGGAACCATACTATGCGGAGGGTGAAACCGAGCAATGGGTCAAGTATGGGATAGTGCAGGCGCACAAACTTGGTTTGAAGATTGAAAAATGATATTGGGATCGCCTGTTTTTCAGTTTGCGTGTGAAACGGTACCAGTTGGAGAAGGTGAGCCTGGTTCGGCCCGAGTGGTACTGTTTGACTTAAGCTTCTTCGGTCGTTGACTCGGTTGGCGCTTTGGTACTGTTTGAAATTTTTCCCGAATTTCCCATCCGGTAACTTCGACCTGTGATCTGCATCACATCGCTATGGTGCAGGAACCGGTCCAGGATCGCCGTCGCACTGGGCACATCGCCGATCAGCTTGCCCCATTCCTCCAACGGACGGTTGCTCGTCATCATCGTGCTGCGGACGTCGTGCCGACGCATGATCACCTCGAACAAGTACTCGCCGCTTCATTTGGGAAGTTGCTTCATTCCCATGTCGTCGATAATCAACAAGTCCGGTTCGAGATACCGTTTGAGAATCTTCTCGTGACCATCGAGCGCCTCGTCGTGAAGGAAGTCACGAACAACGTCAAAGATGCTGCGGTAATACACCGTCATCCCGGCGCGGATCAGCGACAACCCGATCGCCTGGGCCAGATGACTTTTCCCGGTTCCCGGAGGCCCCAGCCAGAGCACGTCACGACGCTCGCGGACGAACCGGCC
>NZ_ANOG01000556.1 GCF_000346295.1 Rhodopirellula maiorica SM1
AGTGTCGCTTGTCGATTCGCCGCTTGGCGATCTGTTGCCGGTAACGCTGGACGAATCCCAGCCGACAGGTTGGGGATCCCGAACGGCCAGCCATTTTGCCTTGACCGAACTTGGGCGTCATAGCCTGCTGACGAAACTTGCCGACAATGATGATGCCAACGCTCGCGTCTGGTCGGGGTTGCCTGGGTTTCAGTGGTATGCACCCGTTGTTCGTGCCTCCGCGGGCGCTGAGGTCTTAGCGGTTCATGAAGATGCATCGAATCAGTACGGGCGAACACCGCTGATCGTTACCCGATCGGCCCGCGCGGGCAAAGTCTTATTTATGGGGACCGATGGTGCGTGGCGTTGGCGACGTGGCGTCGAAGACTTGTATCACTATCGGTTTTGGGGGCAAGTCGTTCGTTGGATGGCGTATCAACATCGCATGTCCAAGGGGCTGTTTTACTCGCCCGAGCAACCTCGCATGAATCAACGTGTTACGCTCAATGCGAATCGCTTGGACCGTGATGGCAATCCGTTGGTTGCCGACGACGTGTCGGTTCAGGTTGTCGCTCCGTCCGGACAGATTCAAAATGTGGTTCTGGAAAATGTCGACGATACTTGGGGGGCTTATGCTGGTGCGTTCACTCCTAGCGAAGCGGGCGACTATCAAGTGACGATGGTGGCGGGGGCTAGCGACACTCCGTTTAAAACCTTAATCCATGTTCAGCAAGCTCAGATTGAGCGAATTGGCAAACCGGCACGCCCCGAGGTGTTGGGTGAAATCGCCAAAATCTCGCGAGGTGAGCTGTTTTCGCTTGGACAAGTCGAAGCGATGCAAAACGCGGTGAGAGCCATTTCGGTCCCAACGTCGCAAACACGCCGCGTGCAATTGTGGAGCCACCCGCTGATCGCCATCGTGCTGATTGGGCTGCTCGGTCTGTTTTGGGGCGTTCGAAAGCGAGCCGGTTTGATGTAGTCACCGTGCCCACTTTGGCGTTGATCGTCACCGATTAGAATGACCGATTGTGTTTTGTAACAGTATCGAGGTAGCAAGCGAACCCTTGAGCGTCTCCTATCCCAACGACCGTAGCTCTCGTTTAGAGATTCCGCACTCGCTGCGCGAACAATTGGTGACATTTCGCAATCGCGTTTGGACCGCAAAGATTGCCGAGTCGATTTCGATCGTGGTGGTGGCTTTGGCGGTTTCACTGTTGTTCGTTATCGCACTGGATCGGTTTTGGGACACTCCGCTGTTGCTGCGGTTGGGGATCTTGCTGTTGGTCGTTGGGATCACATTTGTCGTTCCCTATGCGTTGTACCGCTGGGTGTGGAAGTGCCGCAGTTTGGGCCAGATCGCCCGATTGTTGCGAGTTCGTGAACCCGGCGTTGGCGGCCAATTGTTAGGCGTCATCGAATTGGCCGAATGTGACCGCGAACAATCGCGTTCGCCGGCGTTGTGCCAAGCGGCGATGGTTCAAGTGGCCGAGATGGTCAAGCAGCGAGATCTTGGCGACGCGGTTCCTGCCACCTCGCTTCGGATTCTGACCTCTGTCATTGCGGTGACGCTATTGGTGCTTGCGTCGATTGCCCTTGTTGCTACCCCCGTGCTTCGCAGCGGGTGGGATCGATTGATGTTGCCTTGGCGATCGACTCCGCGATTTACGTTCGTGGCAATAGAGCCAACTGCCGATCAGATAATCGTGCCGCACGGCGAGTCGGCAAAGTGGCAGGTGAGTTTGAAGCCAGAAAGTCGATGGCGGCCACCGACCGCGACGCTGCATTTGGATGGGTTGCCACCAATCACCGCGCGCCGCGAAACAAATTCGTATGTTTTTGAGTTGCCACCGCGAAACGAAGTGAGCGAAATGCAGTTGCAGGTGGGTGACGCCAAACAAACCGTTTTGCTTGTTCCGAAGCTGCGGCCGGCGCTCACGTCGATTGTTGCCGAAATGCATTTGCCCGACTATTTGCAACGCCCCGATTCGATGCAAATGGATGTTCGGGGCGGAATGTTAAGTGTGGTCCGGGGCAGCTACGGCATGGTGTCGGCGACGACCTCGAGTCCACTCCGCATGGCGTCGGTCAATGGTGTGGCAGCAGAGGTGTGGAACGACTCCTTTGTGACACCCACGGTCACGGTCGAAAGTGAAACACCACCACTGCAATTCGATTGGACCGACGAAAACGGACTCGCGGCATTGTCGCCGTTTGAATTGAGCGTCGAAGCGATTCCCGATGCGGCTCCCACCGTTGCGGCTCAGAATCTCGCCCGCGAAAGCGTCTTGCTCGAAACGGATCAAGTCAATTTTCAACTGCTGGCTCTCGACGATTTTGGAATCAAACGCGTCGGGTTGCAGTGGAACCAATACGAGGATACCGCGTCCGAAAATTCCCAGGGCGAAAAGGTTCTGGCAAGCGGCGACGCACATCAATCGTCGCTGTTGGTCGATGCCGTCTTCTCGCCCCAGTCATTGGGGATCGAATCAGGGAGTGTCGAGCTGCGGTTGTGGGCCGAGGATTATTTGCCGGGACGAGAACGTCAATTTTCGACACCCTATACGATTTATGTGTTGACGGCCGCGCAGCACGCCCAGTGGATTGCCAATCAAATGGAGAAGTGGCATGGTGCATCGCTGGACGTTCGTGAACGTGAACGAGGGCTGCACGAACGAAACAAGCAGCTGAGGGCGATGCAGCAAGACGCATTTCCAGCGATCAAGTGACGAATGAACTTGACGAAAACAGTCACCGACAAGAAAATCGA
>NZ_ANOG01000557.1 GCF_000346295.1 Rhodopirellula maiorica SM1
CGGCGCGACCTTATCGATACTCGATAAGTCCACACTCAATAATTCAACGGTCCGACCAAGGATGTTGTCTTATTATTCTCAAGCCCTACGACATGTCAATCTCAAGTGTTCACCGAGTAAAGGCTTCCAACACCGAATTCAACGGAATTGCTCTTCCTTATTCATGTGAAATTCATTCTTCCTGGCATCCCAAGCAGGTAGGCGGGAGTCATTGGGCGCATTGAACTACTGAGCCGCGACGCGTGAGCGGCCGGGTCCCAAGCACGCATTCCCCGATGCCTTACGGCCAATGCCATCGACTTGGACGCGAACCGGGTGATGTTCCCGTAGTGGGATTCGCCACAATTCCCGCGTTATCTGTTGAAGCACTAGGAACTCTGGCGAGTCCCACTACGAAAGTAGATGACATTGGCCTCACGGCTCACGGCCCACATCATCCATCGGTCGACAAGGTTAGATCTTTTTTTTGTCATCGACTTGACGAACCGATTTTATGTGGTCATCGTAACACCAGCAATGATCTTTGGTCGGACCATTTTGCAACTCACCTCCTTCAATGAAAATACGTCGGCGATGTCTGCGCTAGTTCGGCCACTTCTAACGAGCATCCTGTGCTGTGCAATTGTCTTCGGGCATGCACCGGCGTGGTTGCATGTGGCCACCTGCGACGGGCATTCTCACGCGAAAGCCAGTGTTTCCTATGAGGACACGGTTTCCTGCGAGGACACCACTTCGGCTTGTTCGCAATGCTGCCATCATCATCATGATGACGAAGACGCAGCGGCGGATCCCGATCGTCCAGAATCTTCCGGCGATAGCGATTCGAACCATCAACATGATTCGGATCATTGTCTGATATGCCAGTCGCTGGCCAGTTCGCTTGGCGTGCCCTGGGAATTATCGGTACCACTGAGTACAGGTACGGTTTCCCAACCCGCAATTTTGCCAACCGAATGCGTATTTACATCGGCATTTCTTTCGACCGCACATCCTCGCGGTCCACCGGTTTCGGCTTAGGCTTCGGTCTGCTCGACGTTGGCTAGGCTACCCAGCCTATCCCCAAGTCAAGTCTATACAGAACTAGAAGTCTAGCTTCACGGTCGCTCCCTACGCCCAGCTCGGAATCGATGCAGCGCCACCTTTGTGTGGTTTGCATCCTGATGAACTGGTGTCCAAAGCTATCGGCTTTGGCACTTATGTGTTGATGTACCAGTAGTGGGATTCGCCAGAATTCCCGTGTTTGCTTTTCGAAG
>NZ_ANOG01000558.1 GCF_000346295.1 Rhodopirellula maiorica SM1
CCGTTCTTTCACAAGCGGAATGGGGTCACCGCCCCCGCAAGGGGTCAGCTGTCCATAGGGCCCGGCAAATTGAGGTTTCGATATTTCGTCGTCAAATTCCACGATCAAAGTCTTCCTGTCCGAGTAAACAAAAACGGGGAAGTGGCAGCCAGCGGAGCGATTCCCGTCGTCGCGTCGGTCCCATATTCCCATCGTATGACGCTGGTGGCATCCAGGCGATTGGAAACGGGGGGCATTATTACCATCCCCGCCAATCGGGCAATGGATTCCCGTTCACGTCAGCCACTTTATTTTGACCAAATTTTCACAAATGGCAACGGTTTGTAAATTGATCGACTCCGAATTCAACGAACGATTGAAATGGCAATCGGAAAAATTGCCATTTAACGCATTTGGCGCCTCCTTACGCCGACGATTCGGTGGCCGAATCCAACGCGTCAGCATCGATGCAGGGTTCACCTGTCCCAACGTCGACGGCGCAGTCGCACGTGGAGGCTGCAATTTTTGTGATAACCGCTCATTCAGCCCGTCACGTCGGGTGCGGCTAAAACAGGTCAGCGAACAATTGGCCACGGGGATCGAGACGGTCACCAAACGGTACGACAAAGTGGCGGGTTTTATCGCCTATTTTCAGCCCGCGACGAACACCTACGCGCCGGTCGAGCAACTTGAAGAGGTTTTCCGATTGGCACTCTCGATCGACCCTCGTGTCGTTGGGCTGGCGGTTGGCACCCGTCCGGATTGTGTGCCCGAGAGCGTTCTGATGCTGCTGGAAACCTTGGCTCGGGAAACCTACGTCTCACTCGAATTTGGGATGCAAACGATCCACGATGCTGGGCTGCAATGGATGAACCGGGCTCATGATCACGCCAGCATGATCAATGCGATCGATCGTAGCCGCGGCCGTGGATTCGAGTGCTGTAGCCATGTGATTTTGGGGATTCCAGGCGAAACTCACGCAATGATGATGGAAACGGCGACCGAAATCGGTCGACTCGGCTTTGACGCGGTCAAAATCCACAACTTGTATGCTGTCTTGGGCACACCGCTGGGCGACCAAGTGCAAAGCGGCGAGATCGTGTTGATGCAGCGAGAGGAATACACCCACACCGTCGTCGATTTTCTCGAGCGGATTCCGGCCGAGGTGATTGTCGAACGCGTCAGCGGTGATGCTCCGTCGAACTATCTGATCGAACCCAAATGGTGCTTGGAAAAATCGTCATTGCGGCTGGCGATCGAACAAGAATTCAAACGGCGGGGAACGTGTCAAGGATCGCATTGTGTTGCTCCAAAAATCCCGCCGGCTCAGCGTCCGCGTCCCGCCGACGCGACCCCTGAATCCATTCGCAATCAAATTGATCTAGGACGCCGGCTTCCGGTGCTGAAGATTGAAAAAAGCGGAGGAAGACCTCAAGAATAGGCCGCTGTATTGCGATGGCGGAAATTCGTCGAAATCGCCTGCGACATTTTGTAGAATCAGGAGGGGCTGGAAACAGGTTTCGGATCGGCGAATCGTATGGCCGCATACTGCCCCCTCGCCCAAACAAACGTCGGCCGATACCATTTCTGGCTTCGGAAGCTGAAGCGGCGGAGCTCAGCCAATCATTTAGGAGCGGAGTGGCGACAGATGTCACGTATTGCGATCGTTTTTGGCCTGCTGCTCTGCGCTGTCACGATGTTGGCGTTGATGGTGACGATGCAGAAGATGCCGTCTCAATTTTGTCCGATGATGTTCGGAATTCCGATGTTGTTCTGCGGCGTGGTCGGGCTGAATCCTCATCGTCGCAAACACGCGATGCACATCGCAGCAGCGATCGCCTTGTTGGGCACGCTGACCGGGGGCAGCAACGCTCTGTTCGCGTTATTCCGCGTGCTTCGCGGAATCCAAGTGAACTCGTTGGCGATGCAAGTGGTGATTGCGATGACGGTGCTTTGTACCCTTTTTCTGGTTGTCAGCCTGATCTCCTTTGCCCAAACGCGTCGCCGCCGGTTGACACCGGGATAGCGGCGATTGACAACGTCGGCAAAAAAACTATCCTCTGTGCTTCAAAACCTGTTCGAAACTGACAATTCCGTGGCATTTCACACCATTATCCAAACCATGATTATCCGCGTCGTCGGCATTGATAGCCGGCCATAACGCGGGGAACGAATCGGACTGGCCGCAATCCAACGCGGCACAGGGCTCGAATCGAGATGCCACTTTGACATTCACCCCCGAGGCCACCTTAGCTTCGGGGGTTTTTTCGTACCTGAAACCACAACGTCCCCAGCCAATTTCGCTACTACGATCCCTGACGTATCGGCCCCTGCCAAGTCTTTCGCTCCTCAGCAGCTTCCTTTTAACTCCCACACAGCCGCGATGAACGCCAAACCCATCTTGATCTACGACACAACGCTCCGAGACGGTTCTCAGGGCGAAGGTGTCAGTTTCTCACTTCAAGACAAGCTGAATATTGCCGAGCGGTTGGCCGAGATTGGCATCGACTTTATCGAGGGAGGCTACCCGCTGTCGAACGAGAAGGACGTGGCGTTCTTTCGTGAGATCAAAAAACGCAACCTCGGCAATAGCAAGGTTTGTGCGTTTGGAATGACGCGGCGGAAATCGATGAAAGCCGAAGACGACCCTGGCATGAAGGCATTGGTGCAAGCCGAAACGCCTTGCATCACGTTGGTCGGAAAAACGTGGGACTATCACGCCACCGAAGTGCTTCGCGTGACACTCGACGAAAACCTGGCAATGATTGGCGAGAGTGCCGAGTTTCTTGCTCGCGGTGCTGAATTGATCTACGACGCCGAACATTTCTTTGATGGCTACAACGCCAATCCCGAATACGCAATCAAAACGCTCCGGGCGGCCGCATCGGCCGGAGCCACTTGGCTTAGCCTTTGTGATACCAACGGCGGCACGCTGCCCGAACGGATTCGCGAAGTCACCGAATTGGCGATCGAGGCGTTATCGGATCTCGACGTGCAAATCGGTATCCATTGCCACAACGATTGCGAACTTGCCGTAGCCAATTCGCTAGCCGCGGTCGATGCCGGCGCGACTCAGGTGCAAGGCACCATCAACGGGATTGGTGAACGATGCGGCAACGTCGATTTAATCACGGTGATGTCGAATCTAGCGCTGAAAAAGAAGGGCTACAGCGTGTTGGGCAGCCGATCGCTGACTCCGCTCACGGAACTGAGCCGCTTTGTTTACGAAACCGCCAATTTACAGTGGCGAAACAACCAACCCTTTGTCGGCCAAAGTGCGTTCGCGCATAAAGGCGGCATGCATGTCCATGCGATCAACAAAGCGGCAAAGACCTACGAACATATTGATCCGGCTTTGGTCGGCAATGAACGTCGGATCTTGGTCAGCGAGCTGTCCGGACGCAGCAACATCGCCGCGCTAGCGAATAAGCATAACTTGGATGACGACCGCGAATTGATGGACAAGATCCTGGGCGAAGTCGTTCGACTGGAAAACCAGGGCTACCAATTCGAGAACGCAGGGGCCTCGTTCGATCTACTGGTCAAACGCATTTCGGGAACCTACAAACCGCACTTCAACACGATCAAGTACCGAGTCGTCGCGGGCGACCGAAGCATCGAGAGTGAACAGCCGAGTGTGTTTGCCGAAGCAATCATCAAACTCAAGGTTGGCGAAACCCTGTGGTTCGATGCCGCCGAAGGGCATGGGCCGATCAACGCGTTGGACGCCGCACTTCGCAAGGCGCTTGCCGATGAATACCCGATGCTCGCCGAAATGCGATTGACCGACTACAAAGTACGCGTGGTCGAATCAAGTAGCGGTACCGAGGCGTCGATCCGAGTGAACATCGAAAGCTGCGATGAACACGAATCGTGGGGCACCATTGGCGTCAGCGAAAACATCATCGAAGCGAGCTGGAGCGCGCTGGTTGATGCCGTCGAATACAAACTTCACAAATCCGAAAACAAGTAACGCTAAAAAAATCATGACGATTCCGACTCGATTTGACCACTCGGACGCTGTAGCGGACATTGCGAAAGCTTGGGAAGACGCAAAATGCGCTCACGCGGAACCCAATCCTGATCGCAAACCCTTTACGATCGTGATCCCTCCGCCGAACGTGACCGGGGCATTGCACCTGGGCCATGGCTTGAACAACACGCTGCAGGACATCGTCATTCGCACCAAACGAATGCAAGGCTTTGAAACGCTTTGGATGCCCGGCACCGACCATGCAGGAATCGCGACGCAAGCGGTTGTTGAAAAGCGACTCAAAGAACAGGAAAATAAGTCGCGTCACGATCTCGGACGCGAAGCATTGGTCCAGCGGATCTGGGATTGGAAAGAGCAGTACGAAAAACGGATTCTCGACCAGCTTAAACGGATGGGATGTAGTTGCGATTGGGAGCGAGTTCGATTCACGCTGGACGATCGCTGTGCCGCCGCGGTGCGAGCGACTTTCTTTGATCTGTTCAGCAAAAAACGAATCTACCGAGGCAAACGGCTTGTCAACTGGGACACCTATCTGCAGACCGCCGTCAGCGATGACGAAGTCATCAATAAGACCGAAAAAGGCCACTTTTGGCATATCTTCTATCCCGTCGTCGATCCTAAACCAGGCGAACCTTCGCGAATTGAAATCGCGACCACGCGGCCTGAAACGATGCTTGGCGACACCGCCGTGGCAGTGCATCCCGACCCTGCCGCAGCGATGGACAAGCTTGACGCCGAGCTAAGAGCCAAACGCGAGACCGCCTCGGCCGGCGAAAAGAACGAAATCGATAAACAGATCGAATCGCTCGCCGAGCGTCGTAAAACGATGCTGCCGCTGTTGATCCAACTGCGAGACATGGCACGGGACGGCCGCAAAATAATGCTGCCGCTGATGAATCGTGAAATTCCGATCGTGGCCGACGAATGGGCCAAACCCGAGATGGGCACCGGTTGCGTCAAGATCACGCCGGCGCACGACCCGAATGACTACGAAGTCGGTAAACGGGTTGGCTTGCCGATGATCAACATTCTAAACGCCGACGGAACGATGAACTCCGAAACCGGCGTTTACGAAGGTTTGACCATCAAGAAAACGCGAGCCAAGGTGCTCGAGGATCTCGAAGCCCTTGATCTGCTTGGTGAGATCGAAGATCGCGAAATCGAGTTGCCGCTGAGCGACCGCAGCAAGACGCCGATCGAACCGTACTTGGCCGACCAATGGTTCGTGGCGATGGAAGAATTGGCGCAATCCGCGATGGATGCGGTTTCCAACGATCAGGTCAAGATTTTCCCAGAGCGATATCGCAAGGGCTATCTCGACTGGTTGAGCGAGAAACGCGATTGGCCCGTCAGCCGACAATTGTGGTGGGGACACCAAATTCCGATCTGGTCGCTCGGCGGGATTGGCGAAGCGGATGCAGACGCGGCGGCCAAAGCGATCCATGCCTTCCCTGAATATGCTTCGGGCAAAATTGCCGATCGCATCGATGAAAACGAAGACGGCAGCTACTCGCTATTCGTTTGTTTGCGTAGCGATGATCCGAAGCTGGAAGAGAAAGTCGAAGGATTGGGACTCGTTCGTGACCCCGACGTACTGGATACGTGGTTCTCGTCGGCACTGTGGCCTCACAGCACGCTTGGCTGGCCCGAACAAACGGCTGAGCTCGAGTACTTTTACCCCACCAGCACGCTGATCACGTCACGTGACATCATCACGTTGTGGGTTGCGAGAATGGTTTTGATGGGGCTGAACAACGTCGGCAAGATCCCATTCAACGAGGTCTTCATTCACCCCAAAATCCTCGATGGATTGGGGGAAACGATGAGCAAGAGCAAAGGCAACGGCGTCGACCCGATCGACGTGATCGAAAAGTTTGGCCCCGATGCTCTGCGATTCGGATTGGCGCGTTTGGCAACCGAAACGCAAGACGTGCGGATGCCGGTCCAATACGAGTGTCCTCATTGCGAAAAACTGATCGACCAAACCAAAAAGAATCGATCCCTACCCAAACTGGATTGCCCGGAATGCAAGAAAACGTTCTCGACCCAGTGGGCTGAATCCGCTGAGGATAAAACGCATCCGCGTGCCGCCGTGGTCAGCGAGCGTTTTGAAACCGCTCGTAATTTCGTCAATAAACTGTGGAACGCCGCCCGTTTTGCCTTGATGAATTTCGAAGGCTATGAGGCTCAAGATATCGATGTCAAATCGTTGCCGCTGGAAGACCGCTGGTTGCTGAGTCGATTGTCAACCGTCACCAAGCAAGTGACCGAGGCAACCGAACACTACCATTTCGCCGAAGCCTCGCGAATCCTTTACGATTTCGCTTGGGACGAATTCTGCAGCTTCTATGTCGAGATCGCCAAACCACGATTGTCCGACGACTCGCTGCGTGCGGTCACTCAATCCGTGATGGCGCATGGTCTCGATACGCTGCTGCGTTTATTGCACCCGATCATCCCCTTTGTCACCGAATCGATTTGGGGCTACTTGAACGAAGCGGCTCCGAAACGAGGCATTCCTGCGGCCGTCGACGCGCCGCAGTTCGTGATGACCGCATCGTGGCCGGTTGCCGAAGCGGCACACTACGACGAGAACATTGAACGGCAATTCAACGAGTTCCAAGAGGTCGTTGGAGCGATTCGCCGTATTCGAGCAAGTCAAAACATCGCTCCGCGTGATACGGTCCCCGTCGCGATCCGCTGTAGCGAATCCTCGCAAGCGTTGCTGGAACCGATGCGGACCTATTTCCAAGGGCTCGCCGGCGCTGATATTGTCGAACTAAGCCCCGCGGCGAAGCCATTTGAGATTGATGCCCCGTTGGCCATCACCGGATTGGACATCGAAGTGCACGTCGACTTGGAACAGTTCATCGATTTCAAAGCTGAGTTGGCTCGCTTGGAAAAACTGCGAGACCAAGTGGTCAAACAGATCGGTGGAAAAGAGCAGAAACTTTCCAACGAAAACTTCGTGGCTCGTGCCCCCGCAGAGGTGGTAGCGAAGGAACGTGATTCGCTTGCCGAATTAAAACAACAACTCGAATCGGTTGAAAATGACATTCTGCGACTTAAGAGTAAACTAGGTTAGACGCTGGACTCGAATCGCAAAGCGGTTCAAGATAAGCAGGTAGACAGGAATCTCGGTCGCTGCGTTGCCGGACACATTATCCTTATTGGCTATTTACAATGCCTATTAAAATGACTTGCCAGTGCGGCAAAGTGCTGAACATCCCGGATGCGGCTGCGGGCAAAGCGGTGAAATGCCCCGGTTGTCAAACGGTGTTGAAGGTACCTGCGGGAAAGGCCACGGCCCAGGCGAAGCAAGCGGCTGCCCAGGCCAAGCAACCCGCTGCACAGCCAAAACAAGCGGCTGCACAGCCCACCCCGGCGCGGCGTCCGGCGCCGGCTGCCCCTGTGGCGATGGGCAATCGCTTGGACGACCTGTTTGACGAAGAAGGCTTCAGCCAGCAAGTCGCGGCCATCTGTCCGGCCTGTCGGGCGGAGATGAAAGCCGACGCGATTCTGTGCACCAAGTGTGGCTACAACAAACAAACCGGGTCTCAACATGCCGGCCACCAGACGCCTGGACTCGATGTCTCGCACGGCACGCTAGCGCTCGAGAAAGCGGCCGCCGAGATGGCGCGTGCCAAGGACACTCAAGATCGATTGATGGG
>NZ_ANOG01000559.1 GCF_000346295.1 Rhodopirellula maiorica SM1
ATCCGCTGCCATTAAAACCCCCTTCCCCTTTTTCCCTCTTGCTGCAAATATTGAACTTCAACTTCACCTGAACACCGAACACAAGGCCTGACCCCGGCGAAGCCTTCATGACCCCGGCGAAGCCTTCCCCAGCGTCGCTTCGCGACTTGGGTTGTGTGTGGGGTCGTCCTCGGACTGACGTCCGGGGCTATCGCCTGCCGTCGCTACCGCGACTAAGAAATGAAACAATACTTGCGTGCTCCTAATTGCCACGCAATCGCAAAGATTTGGCAACCAAGGCTAACGTCCAAACGGCGAATAGGGTTCCGCCCGATCATTCCTGCCTACCTGCTTAGTCATTACAAAACAGTGGCGGTGATCATGTCTGATTGACGTTCGCCAAAAATCCGATCGCGTGCCGATACGGTTTTCATCGTTCGACATTGACTATGTCCACGTACCGGACTTGGGCATCGCGCCGAGTCAGCAGCAAAATCTCCACACGAGCGCTGATCGCGAAATCCGAATCGACAATGACGAGCGAACGACGCTGGCTGATCTCGCGGATTGCCTCTCGCTGTTCGTGAGAGGTAATCCAAATGCCGGTGAATCAACCTGCGACGTATTCACCTAGCTGTTCCGCTAAGGCCATACTGATAAACTCCTTGGTAGATTTTAATTTAACGCACGACGCCACAGTCAGCGATCACGCTTTTGAATGGACAGGACATGAAAGTTGCACTCACTGGGGCCACGGGCTTCATCGGCCGCTATATTGCGGAGCACCTGGCAAGTCAGGGGCACTCGCTACGCTGCTGTCATCGCCCATCGAGCGACACTAGCGGCTTCGACGAAATCAACGATCTCCGGTGGATCGAAGGTGAACTCGGCGAAAGCGAAAGTGCAAAAGAACTTGTCGATGGCTGCGATGCCGTCGTGCACGCCGCGCTTTATCGGCCCGGCACCGGGTTCTCGGGCGGCGAAGGGGACGTGGTTGAGTTCGTCGAAAAGAACGTCGTGGGGACGCTGAAGCTGATCGAAGCCGCCCGTTCTGCCGGGGCTGGTCGATTCGTCGCATTCTCAACGTGCGCCGTCCACGACATCATTCTCGCTGACCGTCCCTTGGATGAAACCCATCCACTTTGGGCCAAGAGTCACTATGGTGCGCACAAAGCCGCCATTGAAAAATTCGTGCATAGTTATGGGCTTGGACAGGGCTACCCGATCTGTGCTTTGCGCCCGACCGGGGTCTATGGCGTTGCGCGTCCCGTGGAGCAAAGCAAGTGGTATGACTTGGTCTCCGCCGTCGTCCGTGGCAAGTCAGTCGAGTGTTCCCGCGGCGGCAAAGAAGTCCACGCCGCCGATGTTGCAAAGGCCGTTGGGATCTTGCTGACCGCAAACGGAATCGCAGGTGAAGCGTTCAATTGCTATGACCGTTACGTGTCCCAGCACGATGTCGCGACAATTGCCAAACAGCTTTCCGGAAGCGACAGCCAAATTATTGGCGAACAAACCCACCCCAAGAACCAAATCGTCACCGATAAGATCAAACGGCTCGGGATGGAATTCGGCGGGGACGCACTACTCAGGCGGACCGTCGCGGAATTGGTCAAGCATGTCCAACAGGAGCTTGGCTAAGCCTATTCGCG
>NZ_ANOG01000560.1 GCF_000346295.1 Rhodopirellula maiorica SM1
CATTGGCGCACTTACGACCCAGCTGGCAGAATTGCAGAAGCGTCTCCGCGATCGCGACGTATAGCCCGCCTACACCGACGATGCCCGCCCCTGCACTTACGACTGCCCCCGTTCCAATCTTGCTCCAGAGATCCTATGGGGTATAGCGATGGGCGGAATCTATACCGCTCGTACTTTGTTGTCGTTGGTGTAGATCCGCTTGGGCTTCAGGCCGTCATTCCTATTGACGAGGGAACTTCTTATGCACCTACGACAGTAAACGAATGTGGCAACAGGTGGGAGATCGTGTCGATAGCTGAAGAAGATGCAGCACACATTACTGAATGGTCAGACTGGCAGCCTGCTGCTGGAGTACTCGCGCACGTTCGCCGTAGAAGTCGAGTTGCATATAATTGGGAAAAAGTGAGGGACTCGGATATTTCGCAAGGCAAGTGTGGTTATCCCGCAAAGCTAGATGTGACGATCACGCTAAGTTGGTCCACCACTTGGAGCGTGGGCCTCCAAGGAGGTGGTAGCGATGACGACGACCGTTCATTCTCTATCAGCGGTGGATGGAACTACTCAAGTGACAGCTCTACTTCTTCAACGACGGGCACGAATGAACCTAGAATTCCTTGCCATCAAATCAGAATCGTACCTCTCACACAATATGCCGAGCTTTACAACGACCTCCAAGCAGATTTTTACAATGGCCGCCCGATTTACAACGAAACGCGTCAGAGAGCATGGGAAACAAGTATTCCATTGTTAAGGACCTTTAAGCTGTACACCGGCGTCAGGGACTACGCAGTCTTCAAACAAAAGTGTTGCCGCTGTGAAGATGGGTGTGAAAGTGAAGATTAGCAGACGATCGTTTCTTCAATTCGGAATGCTTCGCTTTGGTTTGTTGCACTTGCTTTGCTTTGTCGCTTTCTGCGGATTCTGTTTTATGTTCGTCGACTATTACCGCAAAGGAGGAAATTTAGATTCTGTAATCCGAATGGAGGAAAACATCCCAGGGGAACAGCAAACGCTATATCTTTGGATGTTCTGCAGCAAACGCGAATCAACGCCTCGATTACTTGTGGTTCTCAGTTCCCCAGACTCTTTCGCTTCTCCAGGGCAAAGCATGCCTGCAAATCCAGATTGGCTTATCGCTGAGAAGCCAAGTAGGCAAGGTGGGTTCTGGGACATTCAAATCAAAGGCCGGCGGTTTAGCCCTCAAACCGACGATCATGTCAGAGTCATCATAGGATCACCATATAAAATTACTTGCGACACGTTGATTGAGAGTGAACGGTATCGACAAAAGTTTGGTGAAGACTTTTCCGGATCCTTGAAAGAGCTTGTTAACTATGCTGAGCGAACGGCGACCGCGAGAGCGATTTAAAGCACAAAGCAAAGCACTGCCAGATAATCGGGACAGGCTCTTAGGAAGCAAATGGGTCAGCGACGGTCTTTAATTTCGTCAAGTGTCAAAACGAAGTATTTTGATTTCCCTTGTCGCTTTGAACTGCGCTGCGTTGGGGGCCAGCCCCAAACCCCCGGGATTGTTTTGGCATGACGATGGTGTTCAATGATGTTTTCATGGTCGTGGTATCAAGTCGGAACTATCATGGAAGTGTTCAGTGAAACGTAACAGGCGCTGTGGGGACACAACCTGCCAACAGGCTCTTAGGGACATAGCACATTCTTTGGGGGTTAACTTTCAGTTAGCCGAGGGGAACGATTCATTCAGATAAGTTGCACGGTTCCTTCAACTTTGGTGAGGTGTGTGATGGTCCGCTTGGCACGTGCGGAAGTGTTCGATCCCGACGAGGAGAATCCAAAGGGGTCAAACCTCCTTTTAGTCAATTGGGACACAGCAACTTTCCCAAAAGTGTCGCGAGACTGAAAAAGGCGTGGTCAAAATTTGGAATCGGTTGCCTGCGTGAAGTTGTGCCGACAATTGCCCCACCAGGGCGAGCCCAAGCGGAAAGCGGCTTGATTGATTTTCGCGATGACATTTTCTAACCTTCCATTTTCTAACCTTGCTTCTTCTTTATTCAATGATATGTGTTTTCTCGATTGCGGACTCGATCGGAGTGACAGTGCCGCGTCAGAGAAGCAGCGTGCGTTTGCCCATGACTAGCGGACAGTGGACGAAGAAGGTTAGAAAATGCAGGAACGGATGTTTCTCGCAAGTCTCGACAGTCCCGTGCGCAACGCTGGTGGAGGCATTCGTAAACATGGGGCCCGCAATCGCATCATTCAATCAGAGGGGTAAACCCCTTTCATTGTTCGAAGTTGTTGCCTCCATGCCCCATCCCACGGTTCCCAAACTGGGGCTCTCGTGTCAATGAGCCATTGCCAGAAAGCGAGTGGAATCTGTGCGAATCGCGGTGCACCGTTGGGTGATGAAGGCTAGATCGACTCGATTGCCAGGCGACTCAATCTGGAATCAATGATGCGGCCATGAGTTCGACCATTGTCCGAAAACACAGACAAAGAGGTTTGCCCCCTTTGTTTCTCTGCCCCCTTTGTTTCTCTAGCTGACGCGTCGATGCAAGATCGGCGGACGCGATTGAAACGTGCATCTTCGGCCGACGCGAATACGATAAGGCTACCGTTTGCGTCGCTCCAACGTGCGTTTGCGTCCTTGATCCGGCCTACGGGTGGGCGATGGCGACGGAAACTCCGCCGAACGAGCGGATGTCGAACGCGGCACCGAACTGTTTTCGCAGTCTGCGGGCCGATCGACGCGACAGCACCACGTTGTGCTCCATCGCCGAAATCGCTTCGAGCGGCTGGTTACTGACGACTTCAACCTTCAAATCGTCACGAATCGCGTACGGACCATCAACGACATATCGCAAGTATTCGCCGTGCTCGAAACGCTGATGCGGCTCGCGGAGCATACTCTGCTCGATCAAGCCAGGATCAAGGAACACAATGGCATCGTCGGAAGCGACATCGTTGACGTGAGCGATGGCGTCTCGCCAATTTTCACCGCGATGAGTGAGCCACTCGCCGCGAATGAGCCGTTCGCTTGTGCCCTGCGACTGCATTAATAATCCAAGCAGTAGTAAAACCAACGACCCAGATGCGATCAACTGCACCATTGCTTTGCGTCCACCCCAAAACGCGTTTGACGCCTCGGAGATCGCGGCGCCAAAAAACCATGCCAATAGTGGCAGCGATGCAACCAGATAACGCCGATGCCAAAGCGCGGCAAACTCAAAATAGGCCATGCCCCAAAAACAAAGAGCACTGACAAACGCAATCGCAGCTAACGCGAGCATCAACGAAACGGACTGGCGGGATCGCTGGACGCCGCGAACCCGCTGCCACAAAAAACTCGCCAACCAAATCAACAAGGGAACGACGAGGAGGTACGTCCAGGGCCAAATGTACAGGACCTGCGTCAACGACGTCGCCGACGCGAAACTGGCCCACATTTTTCGTTCGTTCCAAACTTCGAGCCCGCCACTTGCGAAGAGCGATAGAGCCACCATCGCCATGACCACAAGCAATGGCAGATCCCATTTCGACAATCGCACTGTGGCTCGCCAATCCGCGCAGCCCCATCGCACCAGCACCGCAATGACCAACCACCCCAAAACTCCGAGCGAAGTGATTTGACACAGCCCCGCGGCCCCGATTGTAGCGCCAAGCCCCACCCAAGACAGCGAACGTCGACCGTCGGCGGGCGACATGCTCCACAACCGAGACACGAAGCCGCAAGCGATCGCCGAGGCGAGGATCACGGCGGCATAGGGGCGAAGTTCGGTGCCGAAAAAAATCGAGTTTGACTCTGCCGCTAACACCAACCCGGCGGCAATACCGCCCACGAGCGAACGATGGAATTTCGCCACCGCAACAAAGACGCAACTGCATGCCAGTGAAACCGCCAGCACGCTACTGAGCCGCATCGCGATCTCGCTGCTGCCGACAAGCTGTTTCCCCCCCCAGAGCCACTGGAAATAGAACGGCTGCTGATGCCCATACGCCGACCGCGTCGTCACCATGGCAAATGAATCGCTGACGGTCCACGCCGTATGCAATTCATCGACCCAATAACTTTCCTGCGACGCAGGAAGACGCAAACCGCACGCGATCACAAAGATCACTGCGGCAGTCACCCACACCGTTGACCGCTTCGGACCGTCATCGCTC
>NZ_ANOG01000561.1 GCF_000346295.1 Rhodopirellula maiorica SM1
ACCACGTCGTCGCCNGTTTTTGATTTCCACAGTCACCTTGTCACTGCGGTTTTCGTGTGACTGATAGGCAAGCATGATCTGATGCTTACCTTGAGCCGGCCAGGCAAATTCGAAGCGGATCGTTGAATCTTTTCCGCTGCCGTACAAGTAGTGCGAGCCGACAAATTTTGGCAATCCCGTTCCCGCCGTCCAACGGCCTGTCTGTTTCGCCTGGGTATCATCGATCACCAAACCGCTGATTTTTGCGGGATCGATACTTTTTCCTCCGCCTTTGCCGCTTGTCGGCAATCCTGTGGACGGTGCCAACGGCAACGCATCGTCGGGCACAACAATTTCGGCGTTGACGGTGTCGCGACGCGCCTTACCAGGCAGTTTCAGCAGTTCATCCATCTCCGACCAATACTTGCCGTAGACGTCGCGAGGCGTACAGTCGTGACGCACACAGACGCTGGCCGCTTTGCCAACAACCTCGCCCATCATCCCGCAAGTCCGCATCACTCGCACGGTCCCCAAGGCTTCGTGCGTCACACTGATGCAGCGTCCCGCCATAAACAGATTCGAGATATTTCGTGAATAGAATGTTCGATAGGGAACCGGATATCCATAGTTGCGATCGATACGCCGGTCATGCACCGCGACCGAAATGAACGGGTTATCGGGGAATTTTTCAGCATATTGCTGTTTCGGATAATGCAGGTCGATTGACCACGTACTTGGCACGCATCCATCGGGATAGGCAACTTTGTTGACGACGTCGTCCTGTGTCAACACGATGTCGCCGAGCAAACGACGCGATTCACGCGGTCCGCCGATGTAAGCGACCCAGGTCAAATAGGCGTTCTTGTGCTTGTCGGCACCATCGCCGTTTTTCATCGCATTGAACGCTCCATAGACCGCTCGCAGATTCCAATCGCGAATCGCTTCGGCATGATTGATAGGGTCCTTGTCAAATCCACTCTCCCAAAACCATTGGCCATGATGGTCACGCGGATAGGGGAAATCGTCCATGCTCAACGGCAATGCCCAAGGCGTTTCCGGAAATTCGGTAGGGCTGTCGGCTTCGTCCCACGCCCACATGTTGCTCATGCCCATGCGTCCCTCCGGTGTCATTTCGCTGTCCGCACCGGCGAGATGCCCGATCGTGGCGTGGCCGGTGCAATCGGCAAACAATGTTCCGCGAAATCGGATTTGGTCACCTGTACGAGTATCAAACGCCATCACGCTTTCGATTTGGTCGTCGTTGGTTTCGACATGATACGCATGATGGTTTAGGAACAAATCGATATTGGGTTCAGCCCGCACGATCGCTTCTTTTTTGGCGTCTTCGAATTCTTCGTAGGTCCCCGGTGACTTGGTGGCGTTATCGGAAAACTCGGTAACAATTTCACCGACGCGAGGATAATTACCTCGGCGGACATGCCCCATCGCCCAAACACGAATTTCACTTGATCCATTTCCGCCCAAGACGCCGCGGTTTTGCACCAAGGCCACTTTGCATCCCATCCGGGCCGCCGAAATCGCGGTCCCCATGCCTGAGTAACCGCCGCCGATGACGACGATGTCATAGCCACTTTTTTCAGTGGGCGAATCGCCCAAACCAAGTTGTTTGCGACGCCATGGGCCCAACACCGCCGATTCGTTTGGCGGCTCCGCACCCGATTTTGAAAAATAAATGGCGTCACAGCGACCGTCGAATCCCGTTAGATCCTGCAATGCGACCGTGGCTTTGGTGTCGTCGATTTCAATCGTCCCACCAGCCTCCCAAAACCATTCGGCGTTTTTCGTTCCGAAGGTGTGGTCGAGCGTTTTGCCGTTCACCGCGATCTGGAATTTGCCAGGGGCGCCGGGAGCTTCCCAACGAGCCACCCAATCCTTGGTACGGGCAAATACATGGTACGTCCCCACACTCGGAAACTCGACGGTCGTGGTCGCATCATCGACCGGTTTTCCCAACCCGTGGGCGATCATATAGGGCGAGCCCATCGTCATGATCGATTGGGTGTCGAGTTTCCAACCGCCGGGCTTTGCGAAGCTTTCTGCTTCGATAAACACCGAATCTTCAGCACGAGTGGGCTGAAGCGTGATCGCGGCAAATGCGATGGTAAGAGCCGTAAAAAATCGTCGCGCAAGCGTCATTATTGGCCTTGAGAATATGGGAGGGTGTGAGAGGTGGGGAGAACACGCCCTCATTGTAGTTATTCGCGGGAGAAGTCACCACCATTGAGTACCAAGAAGCGGCATCACATGGCCAATTACGGGGATCCCCATCGCGGTCCCTAGCCGAGCAGCATGCGGCCGACATTGATATAGATCACAATGCCCATGATGTCGACGATTCCGGCCACAAACGGATTGCTCATCAGCGCTGGGTCCAATCCAGCCCGCTTGAAGACAATCGGCAGCGTTGCGCCACACAGACAACCACAGACGATGACCGCCAACAACGTGATCGGAATGACCAGCGCATCGTGGAACGAAGGAGCCACAAAGATCGCAACGGCAAATCCGATCAACGCCAAAAAGCTGCCCAGCATTAACGACACAATACTTTCGCGAACCAAAACACGGTGCCAGTCACGGAATTTGACTTGCCCGCTTGTCATCGCGGTGATAACCAACGTCGCCGATTGGCTTCCCGAATTCCCCCCCGCACTGATGATCAGTGGGATGAACCAGACCAACCAGACGAATTGCTGCAACTCGTCTTCGTAGTGACGCAGTGCAAACGCGGTCAACAAAGCAGCAAAAAACAAAATGGTCAGCCAGATCCCTCGCTTCCACGACAGCGTTATCAAACCGATGCGAAGGAAATCGTGCTCCAGAGGGGCGACGGCCGCAATCCGCTGGGCGTCCTCGGTCAATTCCTCACGGACCACGTCGATCACATCGTCATGCGTGATGATTCCGAGCAATCGCCGACTGGCGTCGACCACGGGGATCGCCAACAGGTTGAATCGCTCGACTTTATGAGCGACCGACTCTTGATCCTCGGTCACATTGGCAACGACGACATCCGTTTCCATCATGTCACCGAGCGTGATTTCGGGATGTGCCAGCGACGATACCAGTTGCCGTGTCGAGACAATCCCGCGGAGCAAATCGTCGTCATCAACGACATACAAGTAGTAAATCGTCTCGAGTTGACTGGCTTGGCGTCCGAGTTCATCAAGCGCCTCGCGGGCACTCAGTTTCTCGCCCAACTTGGCTACCTCGGTCGTCATCAACCCGCCCGCGGTCTCGCCCTGATAGGAGCGAAGACGTTGGATATTGCGGCGATCTTGGACCGGCAACAGCGGCAGAATCTCTTGGACACGCTGGTCCGACAATTCTTGGATCAAGTCAACGCGATCGTCCGCTGGAATCTCTTCGACCAAGGCGGCGACTTGCGACGGATCATGATCGCGAAGCATCTCTAATTGGCGTTCTTCGCCAAAGTAACCAAAAATCTCCGAACGACGCGACGGCTCGGCGAATTGCAGCACTTCCCATGCTTCTTCGTTGGAAAGTCCCTCCATGAACTCTGCCGTTCGCCCCGGATTTAGCGTCGTGCAGAACTCTTCGAGCTCAGCCCGATTTTGCTCGGCCAACATTTCTCGTAATTCAGGAAGGAAGAGCGTGTTGACCATGGCAATTATTAGAAAAAACGCAGCAATGCGTTCATTTCATAGGCATTAGAGAATGGAGGCGAGCAATAACAATGTTGCGTTAAAAAATTCAAAAAAGACAAGCATCGCGGCGAAAGCCGTTTTGGCTACCGCCGCAATCCCAAACCGTCAGCGAGGCGAAAAACGAGCGACGAAGCCACCTCGTTATGATTTTCGTACGCCGCGATTGCTTGGCCGAAAGTCTTGGCGACTTTCGCGACACGGCGCCCAAAAGAGCCAATGCGAACTGCAAGCTTAGTTGCTGACTCGTTCGATATATTCGCCTGAGCGAGTATCGATTTTGATCACGTTGCCTTCTTTGATGAATCCAGGCACGTTGAACTCCGCCCCGGTTTCCACCGTGGCAGGCTTGGTGACGTTGGTGGCAGTGTCACCTTTGGCACCGGGGACGCATTCAGTCACCGACAATTCGACGTGATTCGGCGGCTCGACGATGATGGCGTTGCCGTTGTACAGCGTCATCGTGCAAGCCATGCCGTCCTTCAAATACTTCCAAATGTCGCCGGCAACGTCGCTTGTCACCTCATATTGTTCAAACGACTCGTTGTGCATGAAAACGAAATCGTCACCGCTACGGTACAAAAACTGTACCTCGGTCGTTTCCACGTCGGCGGATTCGAGCGAGTCGCCTCCTTTGTAGGTGCGATCAAGCGAAGTCCCGCGGATCAGATTTTTCAGTTTGCATTTGTAAAGTGCGTTGCCTTTACCCGGTTTGACAAACATCATTTCCGTCATGATGTAAGGTTCACCATCAATTTGGACCTTAAGTCCTTTGCGGAAGTCACTTGTGTTATAAGTAGCCATAGACGACGGTCCCGTCTTTACGAGTCAATGTTTTCGAGGGATGGGGATTTTGAATATTTGATTGGTTGCATCCACTAGAAACTGAATGATCCAGGACACTTCCCCTCGCGAATCGGACAAGTTCAATCCCGTGTCGGCTGAACCGCAGAACGACTCAGCCCCCCAGTCTCAGGAGCAACCGGACCAGATTCTAACGCGATCACGGGTTCTTGTCCCGCCCCGTCCTGAGCAGCTTTTCGCCGCCACGGTCCAGCCCCCCGCTGTTGCGGCAGTCGATTGGCAAACGGCGATGCGAAAGGCGATTCGCAGCGGAAAACAGCTGCTTGAGCGACTTCAGTTGCCCGCCGACACCTTTCCCGAGCATCTCGAGACGTTTCCGACCTTCGTCCCGCTCGAATTTTTGAGCCGGATGGCCATCGGTGACCCCGCCGACCCACTGCTCCGCCAAGTGTTGCCGGTCAGCGATGAATTGGTTACGGCCCCCAACTTTGTTTCCGATCCGGTCGGCGACCTCGACTCACTAGCCGCCGGGGGGGTGATTCACAAATACGACGGCCGTGTCCTGCTGATTGCTTCGGGCGTTTGTGCGGTGCACTGCCGGTACTGTTTCCGCCGCGAATTTCCCTATCAACAAGCGGGCTCGCGACGTGAAAACTGGGCTCCGGCGATCCAATACATTCAAGCTCACCCTGATGTCGAAGAGGTTATCCTCAGCGGCGGCGACCCGCTGACATTGACTGACGCCAAGCTTTTCGAATTGATCGAGCGAATCGATGCGATCCCGCATGTTCGCCGCATTCGACTGCACACTCGATTGCCGATCGTGATTCCGCAACGCGTCACTGATTCGCTCTGCAGCAAACTGAAAAAAACACGCTCGGCGGTTTGGTTCGTCGTGCACTGCAACCACGCGAATGAGTTAGACTCGTCGGTGATCGCTCGGATGGAAATGCTTGTTGACTCGGGAATCCCAGTGTTGAATCAAGCCGTGCTACTGCGTGGCGTGAACGATGACGAACAAACGCTGGTCGATCTGTGTATGAAATTGGTCAATCACCGCATCCAACCTTATTACTTGCACCAACTCGATCGCGTACGAGGAACGAAGCATTTTGAAGTTCCGGTCCAACAGGGATTGGAACTCATCCACCGCATCCGCAGCCGGTTACCTGGGTACGCAGTCCCAACCTATGTCCGCGAACAAGCTGGCGAGCCATCCAAGACGCCTCTCTAATCCCACATCGCTAGAATCATCCGACCATGTACGTTTTTGAAAATCCCGTTCTTCAACGTGAATTGCTGGGAAACCTGCGTACCAATCGTGCGTTCTTTCTGCTCGGACTCTATCAGCTGTTACTTGCGGCAGTGGTGTTGATGGCATGGCCAAGTGAACAAAGGTTGGATCTGACCATCAGCCCGCCATCGGCAACGAAGTTGGTCAACCTGTTTTTTCTTGGGCAATACGTGATTGCATCGCTGATGGCGCCAAGCTTTGCAGCCGGAACCATCACCGGAGAAAAAGAACGCCATACCTACGAGATGTTGCTGGCCAGCCCGCTACGTCCCGGCGCAATCGTGTTTGGCAAGATGGTCGCCAGCTTGACGCACCTGGGCATGCTGATCTTGGCCTCGCTGCCCATCATCGTGCTTTGTCTGCCGCTGGGTGGCGTCAGTGTTTACGAAGTCTTGGCGGCCTATTTGGGGCTGATCGTTTCGGTGATTTTGTTCGGCGCGATTGGCGTCTTTTGTAGCAGCTATTTTTCGCGCACAAGCAGCTCGTTGGTCGTCAGCTACTTGTTCATCCTGCCATTGGTGATCGGGGCGATCCTGTTTTGGGCATCGCTGGAAGGGCAGGGCGAATTGCGATTAAAACTCGCTTTGCTGGTGATTCCCGCGTTCGCATTGTCCGCCGTGATCTTGATGTGTTCGGCTGCCGCTGGACGGATGCTTTATCCACCGGACGTGGGCAGCGAAGGCAAGGAAGTGATCGATTTAGAGCGTGAGGCCGAAGAGGCAGTC
>NZ_ANOG01000562.1 GCF_000346295.1 Rhodopirellula maiorica SM1
TTCTCAACTTATCAACCAAGAACCGGATATGATGGTTTGCGGAATGGCCAGCAGTGAACAGGAGGGTTACGAGCTGCTAAAGCGGGAATCTCCTCACCTAGCGATCATCGACTTATCACTGAAAGAAGGTAGTGGATTGGATCTGATTCATTCGATCATCAAAACTCTTCCACAACTGAAGGTTCTTGTTATCTCGGCTCATGATGAAAGCTTGTACGCACACCGCGTGCTGGCAGCCGGGGCACGTGGATACATCAACAAGGAAGAGGCACCTGAGAAATTGATCGAAGGCATTCATGCTTTGCTCGATGGCGATTTCTTTTTCAGCGAATCGGTGACCAAGACCCTGATACGGGGTCGTTTGGGCAGCGTCAAGCCGGCGGTAGTGCAAGGACTTGAATCGTTGACCAATCGGGAATTGCAGGTCTTTGAACAGATCGGTCACGGGCAAAGCACGCGCGAGATCGCCGATACACTTTTCTTAAGTGTCAAAACAATCGAACGACATAAAGAAAATATCAAAAGCAAATTGCACATCGAACACGCCACCCAATTGGTCCAACATGCGACTCAGTGGGTCATGAAACGCGGGTACTGATTGGATTGCCGGGTGGGCAAGGCCATCGTTATTGATTGCGATGTTTGCATTCCGCCCGCTGCCGTCGGTGAATATACCGAACGATGTCCGCCTGCATTGTTTTACAAAGTTCTGACATTCGGCGGTGCATCTTGATGGATGCCGCAGTGTAAAATCGGATCTGCAACCCGCAAACGGAATGCGGTGATCGCAAATTCTTCCGATACACTCTCGCAGCAGAGATTACCTGATGCGCTCCCTTCGTTTTTGCATGCTGGTGGCGGCCAGCATTGTTTTGCTGGATCACACCTCTGCGCAAACCGTCCCCCAGACGCAGGAACTCGCTAACCCTGCAGCAGCAAACGCCGAAATTACACTGCTGCCGGATCTATCACGCGGCATTCACGATGCGATGCAGTCGCGTGACTTTGATCTTGCGGTGAAGCGGATTGACGAGGCGCTTGAGAAAAGGTCGACGGCATCCCGCGATTATTTGCAATACCTAAAAGCAAACGCATTGGCCGAATCAGGGCGGGATGACGATGCGATCGCTGCTTTCAAGACGCTCGAGAGGCAACACCCTGATAGCGTTTGGGTACCACGGTCTCGATTTGGTCGTGCTCACGTGATGGTGCTACGACACCAATACAAGGACGCGGGCGAAATCTACGCCGCCGAAGCAAAACGGTTACTCTCGCGTGGCCGCAAAGACGAACTGGCGAAACTGTATCTGGAATTCGCCGATCGTTACTTCGAAGGCATCGCGTCGGATGATCCTTCGCTGGCAAAAAAGCCGGACTATCGTCAAGCGCTTACCTACTATAGCGAAGCGGTGAAGCTTGGCCCGTCGACTTCGCTGCGTCAGCGGATTGAATTCCGGATCGCACGTTGTCAGGAGGAATTGCAGGACTATCAGGCAGCACGATCTGCTTACCAAGATTTCTTGGAAAAACACCAACACGACGAATCCGATCCACAATCGGTGTCATTGGTGACCCTCGCCGAGGTAACATTCCGGCTGGGCGACGTTAAGTTGAAGCTGAATGAAAACGCCGAGGCCCGAAAGACGTGGTTGGATTTCTTAAGTTCTTGGAAACCGATCGATGCGGGTGACGATACAGTTTCGATCGACGAATATCTGGCTCGGGCCGCGTACGAAGTGGCTCATACCTATGGTCTGCCTACGCCGGGTTCGATTCGCGATTTGGAATTGGCGACGACGGCGGCCGAACGCTTCCTAACGCATCATCCGGAGCATGAACTTGCCTCCAAAGCGGCACTCGAAATCGCCCAAGGCAATGCGCATCACGGTCGGCATACGCAAGCCGCCAAACGCCTTGAATCTCTGATCGACAACCCCGCTTATGCCGAATCGGCTGAGGTTGCCGTAGCACGTCAAATGCTCGGGCAACAGTATTTGTCGCAAGAAAAGTTCGACGAGGCGATCTCTGCTTGGAGGGGATTTCTGAAACATCATCCTGCCGATCCTCATTGGGCCGACGTCCAAAAGCGGATCGTCAATACGGAATTCGCCATGGCGGGGCACGCCCGTAGTCAACGAAAGTACGGCAAATCGCGTGACTTGTGGACCACCTTTTTGAATCAACATCCGCTCGATCCTCGCGCTTCGCAAATCTTGTTTGCCTTTGGCGAAATGAAAGCTGCCGAGGCGACGGAATTGCATAAGCAACGGGTGTCCAAAGCAATCGACGATGGCCAATCCGCCCAATCGGTCGATCTGGACGAACCGACAAAGCAACTGTATCGAGAAGCGATCTCCGATTGGCGCCGCGTCGTCAATAAGTATCCCAGTACCGGCGAAGCCGCCAATGCATCGCTGATGATCGGCATCACATTGGAAGAGCGACTGGGGAAACTGAAGGAAGCACTCGAAGCTTACAAACAGGTTGGCAATAACAACCAAGCGTCGCGACGCATTCGTCGTCTGACATCACCGACCCTACAAATTGTCACCGAACGCAAATTTCGCAGCGACGAACAACCGCGAATCAAATTATCCACCCGCAACCTGGAATCGGTGACGGTGAAAACGTACCGCATCGATATGATCGACTATTTTCGCAAGATGCATTTGGCCAGCGGGATTGAAACGCTCGATATTGCGTTGATCGATCCTGACTCGCAATTCGTTCACGCGATCGAAAACAGCGAGCCGTACAAACAGGTCGATGGCGATATCGAGATACCGGTCGATGGTCCTTCGGTTACCGCCGTGACGGTATCGAGCGACAAACTCGAGGCAACCACGATGGTGGTCGTCAGCGATATCGACATTCTCGTCAAATCGTCGCGAAATGAACTTTTCTTGTTTGCCGAAAACATGAAATCGGGTAAACCCGCCGCTGGCGTTAGCGTGCTGCTGAGCGACGGCGACAAGGTGTTTGCCGAAGAGACCACTGGCGAAGACGGCGTTGTGCAAAGCCAATTTGACGAACTCAAGTCAATTCAAGACTTGCGAGTGTTCGCGGTCCACGAAGGCCATATGGCATCGACAGTCACCAATTTGAACGGACTTGATTTTGCAGTGGGACTGACCCCGCGAGGATACTTGTACACCGACCGGCCTGCCTACCGAAGCGGCCAGTTGGTCAATATCAAGGGAGTCGTTCGCTGGGTCGATCAAGATCGCTACACGTATAAACCGGGCGTGAAGTTCAAAATGGACGTCTATGATTCACGAGGGCGACAATTGCAATCCAGTGAGGTTGGACTTGGCGACTTTGGAACCCTGTTCAGCAACCTTCTGCTTCCACCGACCGCGACACCTGGTGAGTATCGAATTCGTTTGCACCGCAGCGGCTCGGGGGAATCGGACCGCACCGGATCGTTGTCATTTGAAACCACGTTCAATGTCAGCGAGTACAAGCTGGAACCGGTCCAGTTGTCGGTGGTGCCGGAGAAACAAGTCTACCATCGTGGCGAAATCATTCGTGCCACGGTCGAGCTGAAATACTACTACGGCACTCCGCTTGCGAACGAAACGATCCGCTATCGACTCGGCGACGATACGGCGGTGTCCGAAGCCAAGACCGATGACGAGGGCAAACTTTCGATCGAGTTTGAAACGACGACGTTTGATGAATCGCAACCGCTGCGTTTGAGGGTCGAAAACCCGCAGCGGAATCTTAGCACGACTGAAACCGTTTTCTTATCAACGCGTGGATTCGAAATCGCCGCCTCCACGACACGCGATGTTTTCCTGAACGCCAGATCGTTTGAAGCACTGTTCAAAGTTTCGGATCCTGCCGGCAAGCCTGTGCAAACGCGTCTGAACGTCGAGGTGTTTATGCGAACCGTCACCGATGGACGACCGGGCGAAAAACGGATCGAGACTCACGATGTTTCAAGCGACGATGTCGATGGTGAAGCGCGCGTGACCCTGAGTCTCGATGAACCAGGCTTCTACGTTATTCGTGCGTCCGGGATCGACCAATTCGAAAACACGATCAGCGGCGAAAAGCGGATTCGCATTTCCGGCGATAAAGATACCACGCGTCTACGAATCTTGACGGATCGTCATCACTACCAAGTCGGGGACAATGCGGCTGTGAATTTGCATTGGCGCGAAGCACCGGCACTTGCACTGCTGACGTTCGAAGGAGCTTCGGTTTTGGATTATCAGTTCGTTTCGCTCGAGTCGGGCGATAACAAAATCGAGCTACCGATGAAATCGTCGTTTGCTCCTAACATCTTTTTGTCCGTTGCGGTGATGACTAAGAATCAATTTCACACGGCACAGAGCGGGTTTCGTGTATCTCAATCGCTGAAAATCACCCTGAAACCGCATTCGAAACAACTGAAGCCCGGTGACGATTTGACCGTCGATGTCATCGTGACCGATCCTCAAGGGAATCCGGTCCAATCCGAACTATCGCTGGGGCTGGTTCAAACCAATCTGATCCACACCTTTGACAACGTCCATGCTGCGATCGACGCTTTCTTTTCGGAAGGCATTCGTCGTTCCGCGACTCGTCAAAGCACCAGTTGTACGTTTCGGTATGATCCGACGACTCAAAACGCCAGTGAATCCTCGCTGGCCGAATCGGAACGTATCGAAATCTTAGAACGCGAGGCTCGAGCATTGGCCGATTTGAACGGGCGAAGGATGCCGCCGGCAGCACCGCCGGGTTCGGGCGATGCAACCGGTCGAATCGTCGGTGACTTTGCCATCGACACCGAGGCCGCCGTTGGCACCGACGCAATGGTATTTGGAGGGGCGGTCAATCGTGGTGCGGGCGATCCTTTTGGCGTGGACTTTGACGCCGATGATCTGGGGGCAGCGGATGATCCGTTCGGCGGCGAAATGCAACAATCCGAGCAGCGGCAATATCCGTCTTCACAACTTTGGAACTCTTTGTCACGTCGTCGCTTGTCCATCAGGGGATCGGTTCAAAGCAGTCCGCAAGCTGTGACGGGTGCGACGATCCCACAAATTTCGAACGGGCCCATAAATCAAAGTGAGCATTCGTTCTTTCATCAATCGCGGCAACAAGATGCGAGTCCGCAATTGGAATACTTTGACGTCCCCTCGATCCAAAGCCTTAACGCAAACACGATCGTGAATGGGGTCACAAGTGGCGGCAAATTAATCATCTTGAAAGGACAAGCCGATATGGCGCGGCAGATCCGAGAACTAGGGTTCCAGTGGTTACCCACCATGACGCATGCGGAAACGGCGTTCTGGGATCCAATGGTCGTCACGAATGAACAAGGCCGTGCGACACTGACGATCACGATGCCCGAAAAATCAACTTCATGGCAACTTTCCGCAAAAGGCATCAACAAGGATGTCCTCGCTGGTCAAACCAGTTCGGAAGTGATCACCAAACGCGATCTGTTTGGCGTGTTGAAAACGCCGCTTGCCTTTACCGTCGGCGACGAGGCGAAACTGCCGATCGAAGTCCATCACGCAGCCGATGGCAAACGATCGGTGTCGGTTACTCTGAAAACGACGTTTGGAGATCCGTCGGCGACGGATTCCAAATCAGTCAGCCAAACCCAAACGATTGAAATCGATGGCGAGGGGATCCAAAAACTTGCGATGCCGGTCGAAATTGAATCTTCGACAAGCGTCACATTTGAATTGACGGTCCGCAGCAAAGGTCACGCAGATGACGTCACCAGCGAAGTCGTGGCCGTTCGCCCCTTTGGTTTTCCGGTATTCGAAACCGCTAGTGGAACAGCTTCGCAAAGTACCGTCGCCCTGGTGGGGCTGAGCGATGATCAACCGACAAAAAGTTCGTCGCTAGAAATCTTAATTGGCCCGAGCGTCAATCGATCCTTGTTAGAAAGTGTTTTGGAAAACAGTCCAAACCCACTTTTCCACTGCGGTTTACCCACGGCAAGTCCGATTGAGCGTGCCATATCCGATGCAATGGGTGGATCGGCCTTGCTGAAGATGATTGGACAAACACGAAGCTCCGATACGCCCGAGGGGCAAGCATTGGCCAATCGAGTCGCTACCGCGGTGACTCAGCTTGTTTCAGCGGCACGCGAACAGGGAGGTTGGTCGTGGTCGGGGAATCTGGATAGCCAAACGGCGGATCCTTATTTGTCGTCACGTGTGATGTGGGCCCTTCACGAGGCTCGCCGTCTCGGTTTCGCCGTTCCCCAAGCGACAATCGAAAAGGGGAAGGCTTACCTACAGACGGCGTTCACCGAGACGGGGTCGAGTGATCTCGAGCGACAAACCGTGATATTGCATGCGATGGCTGTGTCGAAATGTGGCGATTTCTCGCTGGCCAATCGTCTGTACCGCGAACGCAACCGCTTGAGCCTCTCGGGGCTAGTCCACTTGGCGTTGACGCTCGCGGAAATGAACCACAAAGAGATGGGGCTCGAGATTCTATCGCTGATTAATATTCCGGGCGGCGAATCGCCACTGAGTGACGAGGATCGCGATACGATCTTGCCATGGATGCGAAATGTCACTGAGTTGCAAGCGATCTACTTGCTGGCGCTGCAAGAAATGAATCCTAATCACGCGAATGTGGCGAAGATGACCGAGTCGCTGTTATCAGCGCGTGTTGGATCGCGATGGCCAATCGAAAAGGTCAACGGGCCTGCGATCACTGCGATGGCGAAATGGAATACATTGGCTAATCCGTCGTCCGAAAAATACGAACTGACGTTGACGGTCAATGACCAGCAACTCGAAACGATGACGATCGATCCTCGCAAAGATGGCACGCGTCGCATCGTAGTGGATGAAAGTTTGCTGAACCAAGAACAGCCCAATCGAATCGAATTTGATTTGGTAGGTCGTGCTACCTTCAGCTACTCTGCCGTTTTAACGGGCTTTGTTTCAGCCAATGACATCGAGAATTCAACAAAACAGTGGTCGGTGAGACGTGTCTACGAGCCTGCGCCGAAACAGATCGACGGTCGCGATGTGCCTCGTGGTTTTGGAGTCGTCAGCGGCAACTATCGCTCGTTCACAAATCCCTTGACTCAATTACCGGTTGGCAAGCGTGGCGTCGTCACACTGATGCCGCGTCGTCACTACGTCACCAACCGCAATGCGGAAAAGTATGACTACCTGGTGCTAACCGAGCCGATTCCCGCAGGCTGCGCGGTGCTGGACGGTTCCGTATCCGGACAATTCGAACGTTTTGAAATCGAGCCAGGCCAAATCACCTTCTACATCGGTGATCGAAATTATCCTTCGAATATCCAGTACACACTGGTCGGCACTGTCCCCGGAAACTTTCGTGCTCCCCAGTCCATTCTGCGAAGCTTCTATGAACCGTCGCAGTTTTCAATTTCCGAGGTCAAGTCGCTCGAAGTACTTGATGCCGGTGAAGTGTCCACGGATGAGTATCGATTGACGCCAGACGAGCTGTATTATTTCGGCAAACATGCATTTGAAGTGGCGGATTTCGATGCCACACATCGCTATTTGACGGAGCTTATTGAAAACTGGCAAATCGATACGGACAATTTCAAAAACGCGACGCAGTGGTTGTTTGCTTCCTCACTGAAACGAAACCAGCACAGCGACACCGTCAAATACTTTGAAGTCCTCAAAGAAAAGTTTCCCGATGTGGAAATTTCATTCGAGGATATTCTGAGTGTTGCCAAGTCGTATCGCGAACTTGGCGAATACGAACGCAGTTACTTGGTGTATCGGGCGACGGTCCAAGCCAGCTTTGAACGCGAATCCCAAGTGGCTGGTTTCTTGAATGAACGAGGCGAGTTTGTGCGTAGCGTTCAGGTGATGGAGCGTTTGCTGCACGACTATCCCGCCGAAGCCTATGTTGCCACCGCAACGTATGCGTTAGCCCAGGAAACGTATCGGCGTGCTGCTAAAGCCAGTGAAGACGCCAAGTTAAAATCGGCCGAGATCACACGAGTGCACCTGATCGACGCCGCCATCAAAATGCTGGACCATTTTGTCACCACATGGCCCACTGACCCTGCCGATGATCAGGCAAGTTTTGCTTTGGCCACGGCCTTAATTGATCTGGAACAATTCGAGTTTGCGATCGATCGCTGTGAAAAATATGCTCTGCGTTATCCCGACAGCAGGCTACTGGATTCGTTTTGGTACATGATTGGGTACTGCCATTTCGAGCTGAAACACCCCGAAGCGGCGCTTCAAATGTGTCGCAAAGTGGCGGAGGCGACGTTCCCGAATCCCGACACCGGTGGCACCCGAATGGCCGATAATCGCTGGGAAGCGACCTACATCATGGGCCAGGTCTACCACAGTCTCGGTGATGCCGCCGATGCGATTGCAGAATACACGAAAGTCAAAGAGCGGTTCGCCGACGCGGCCGAAGCAATTCACTTCTTTAATCGCAAAGCGGTTGAATTGGATGAAGTCACCACAATCAAACCCGACGATCCTAAGAAGGTTGAACTGCGGTTCCGTAATATCGCCGAAGCGGTCGTCAAAGTCTATCGAATCGATCTGATGAAGTTTGGATTGCTGCAACGCAATCTGGACCGGATTACCGCAATCAACTTGGCTGGAATCAAACCGTATCACGAGGCCACGGTTGAATTGGGGGATGGACGCGATTTCCGTGATCGTGAAAAGATGCTCGAATTGCCACTCAGTGAAGAGGGGGCGTATTTGATCGTGTGTCGCGGCGAAAATCTGTATGCGTCGGGGTTGATTTTGGTAAGTCCGCTCGAGCTGCTCGTCCAGGAAGATGCTACGTCGGGGCGCGTCCGCGTTAGCGTCAAGGACACCGTCGGCGACCGTTTCCTGAACGACGTTCATGTGAAAGTGATCGGATCGGAAAACAAGGAATTTGTTTCGGACGATACCGATCTGCGTGGTTTGGTGATCGCCGACGACATCAAAGGTTCCACTACGGTGATTGCGGCTCATCAAAATGATCAGTACGCGTTTTATCGTGGCAAGATGGATTTGCAGTCCGCGATTGCCACGAATAGGACATCGGCCACATCGCCCAACGCGTCGGCGGAGGCCGCCCCGATGGAACCGTTCGCAGAGAAGCCGCAAAGCAAGGGCAAAGCCGGGCTGCGCGACAACCTATTCCGACAAAACTCGATATACCAAGAGCAACAACAGTTGAACTTTGAAGGCCTGCTCAACAATGAGCGTCGCGGAATCACGACAAAAGAGGCGTATCAGTAGGGGAAAGGACGTATTCGTCGGGGGAACGTTGCTTGCGACGGAGTATCTTGAAAGGGTGTGTTGCCGCTGTATTTCTGAATCCTTACGCCAAAATGGATTGTGTACGATCTGATACTCGTATTTTTCCAACTTTTTACTCTCACCTGAAATTCCCGATGTCATACCGTTTGCTGAATGTATTTGCGATCGTGACCGCCGTGATTGCTGTTTCCGATTGCGGGTACTGCTCGCGATTGGCTGCGGAAGACGTTGTTTTGTCGAGCGAACGCGACTCGATAGTCTCGGATCATAAACTTGAGTCGCATGATTTGGGCAATACCCCAAATGTGTTGCGGTTCGGTAACGTGATTCTTGCGGGACAGCCTGATCGCGAGCTGTTTTCAGAGTTTAAGCAGCGGGGGATTACCACCGTACTGACACTCCGCGAGCCGGTCGAATTAGAGTGGGACGAAAAACAGGTCGCCGAAGCGGCGGGACTGCGATTTTTCCAGTTGCCTGTTCAAGGCCCGGATGATCTCAGTACCGAGATGTTCGACCAAAGTCTACAGATCATTCGATCGGCCAAAGACGACGAAAAAGTGTTGGTGCATTGCGCCGCAGCCAGTCGCGTGGGTGCGGTGTGGATGGCCCACCGCATCCTGGATGGCAAGCTAAGTGTCGACGAAGCTCGCCAAGAAGCGAGGCAGGTGGGGCTGCGAGCCCCGGTTTTGGAAGCAAAAGTGCTGGAGTATGTTCAGGCGAAACGGGGCGACCAGTCGAGCGAGTTGCCGAAATAATCGCCTCGACATTGTGGCAAACTGCGTAGGCATCACGATAAATATTTCAAGCGGGAACGGTGCAAACCCAATGTACGTGACCCTGTCTTTTGGCGTACACTGAGCGTTGTTCAAGCCATTTCGCTGGCCGTGACAGATGGAAATTCACCCCGCTCAAGGAATTTGAAGTATGAATCGATGGATGATGCTTGCCGCTGCTGTATTTGTGATCTGTTTTCCTAGCATGGCTTTGGCACATCCCGGTCATGGACCTGCCGACCACGGCGTTTCCGAACATGCGATCGCAGGATTTTTGCACGGCTTGACGCATCCATTGACCGGCGTTGACCATGTATTGACTTTGGTTGCCGTTGCTCTGATCGCAGTTCGTATCGGTGGACGTGCGACGTGGGCCGTTCCTAGTGCATTTTTGGCAATGGGCGTCGTCGGGGCATCTGCCGCGTCACTTGGTATCACTGTGCCGATGGTGGAAACGATGATCCTCGCTTCGGTGTTGATCGGTGGGGTGGCGTTGCTGTCACGTCGCACGACGCCAACATTTCTGCTGAGTGTGATCTGTGGGTTTGGCCTGTTTCACGGCTACGCTCATGTAATCCAGATGTCGGGCATGGACACCGTCGCAAGCTACTCGGCGGGGTTGATGGTGGCGTCGCTAAGCTTGGTTGTCATATTGATGAGCGTCGCGGGATCAGCGCAGCGATTTGGATCCACCGAATCGTTCGCTAAAGCTTGCCGTATCGTTGGCGGTTCGTTAACCATCGCAGCGTTCGCAATGATGCTTGTATAACGGGCGTTTTGGGAAGCGGCGTTTGGGAAACAGGCGAGATGCATCGGGCTCATTTAGAGTGGTTTGGTTGCTGCGGTTTTGAGTGAAAGATTGCGATGCAACTTGCGCGAAAGGCCCGGTATCCCCAAAACAAAGTCAACGCGCAAAAGGTCGCAATCGACAACGGCGAAGCTCCCGCGGCGAGCAGGCGAGGTGTGTCCAGAAATGGGTCACCCGTGAACCACGCTACGGCTAAGTAGGTTCCGTTGGCGAGCATGCAAAAGTTCGCAATAAACCAGACTGAGGGTTTGCGAATGACCAATGCCAGTAACAGTGGAACGATCACTCCGATCAATGGGCCTGCCCACAGAGTGACCAACGGATGCGGATCGGGGGCAAAATGACTGTGGGGCAAATGCCACGGCCTCAGTTCAGCATGTTGCAGCGTCCCGCCGGAAATCCAGCCGCCGATCAAATGCCCGACTTCGTGAGTGGTGGTCATCACGAACCAAGCCGCAATTAACAGGCATGAAAAACGGAGCATCAGAGTTTTGCTTGGCATCGAACAAGATCATCGAAGGGACGCGAAACTTGCAACGAGTAGCGGTCGTCAACCCGCATTGTGCGAATCACTTTCAGGGTCTCGCAATGCGTGAGTCGAACTGGTTGTAGCGTGTCTTTTTATCGAAGCTGAGATTGCCCCTCGATTCTATCGCTCGCTCTGTGTTGTTCACGGTGAGCTCTGTTTACGTTTCGTTTGTCCCCGTGGCTTCACCCTTCTGCGTAAGCTTTGGCGACTTCTTCGGCGATTATTTGGAACCCTTTTCTGACCGTCGCTTCGGGCATGGTGAACGTTACTCGAATGCATTCGTTGCGGTGCTGCCAATCGAGATCGTCCAATCCGAAAAAGAAATAGTTGCCCGGAACAACTAACACGTCGCGTGCCTTCAAACGCTGGTACAGTTCCTGCGAACTGATCGGCAATCTTTCGAACCACATCCACAGAAAGAACGCTCCTTCGCTGCGATGGACTCGATAGGGCAAGCTGTCGTCAAAGTATTCACGAACGAAGCCCAGCGCCTGCTCGGATTTGGTTCGGTAGAAAGGTTGGACCACTTCGTCGCTCAGTCGCAAGATTTCGCCACTTTCAACCAACGGCGTGGCGATCGCTTGGCCAATGTTGGTGTTGGCGAGTCCCACGATAGACATCATCGATGAGAGCGAACGGATTACCTCGGGGCTCGCCACGACGATCCCGGTGCGGGTGCCGGGCAAACCGATTTTGGAAAGGCTGAGGGTCAGGATAATGTTCTCGTTCCAGACCGGAGTGGCTTCGGTAAAGATTGCGTTGGGAAACGGTGCGCCGTAAGCGTTATCGATGATCAGCGGGATGTTGTTGGCGGCGGCGAGTTCGGCGAGTCGTTCGATTTCTGCGTCGGTCAACACGTTGCCAGTTGGGTTGGTCGGTCGCGACACACAGATCGCCGCGATGTCGTCCGTGACTTTCAAAGCGTCAAAATCAACGCGATATTTAAACTCGTGCTCGCCGGTCATTTCCAAAACGTGGTTTGACCGCACGAAACATCTCTCCATCGACCGACTGGTTGGCGTAGCCGATGTATTCAGGGACCAACGGCAAGAGGATTTTTTTGCGGCTTCCATCGCGGAATTTTCCGGCCAACGAGTTGAACAGCATGAAGAACGCGGTTTGTCCGCCAGCGGTCACGCCGATATTTTCGGAGCCAAGATTCCAACCAAATTGTCGGTTGAACAGATCGGCAAGCGCTTTTCGGAAGGCCGGATTTCCTGAGGGTGGTTCGTAATTGCCAACGGCATGTTCAAGTTTGCCTGGTTCGCGTCCCATCTCCTCGAACCGTTTTCTCCACAGCGCATCCATCTCTGGAATGTGTGCCGGTTGGCCACCACCAAGCATGCAGATACTGTCGCCGCCTTTGGCGATCGCATGCCCTAGATCATCCATCAGTTCGCTGATTCCGCTGCCGCGACAAAGCTGTTCACCAAACTCAGACCAGTGCAAATTCATTGTATTTTTCAGTGCGAGACATTGCGTTTGAACGCTCACAAGTATGGTGAATCATTGGCGAGCTTGAAACCATACTGATGACAGATGTGGTCGGTCATACGGTCGGTGGCCAAGAACTTTCCCCAATCACGCAGCACGGTCGGCTCAATCCACTTGTCCAATTTGATCCGAAAGGAATGTTCAAGAGTTGATTGGCGGACGATTGCGATTGGCGTTCATTAAATCAAGGTGACACTGTTGTTGGATCTACTTAGAATACATGCGTCATCTCGTTCCGTCCCTATTTGAATATTACTTGATCTCGCCAAAAACAGATGCGACAAAAAACATTTCACCACCGATACTTTACCGCTTGGATTGCGGTGTTAGGTGTGTGCGCGTTAGTCGCGTCGCCAGCCGTTGCGGCAGCCAATTGTTGCTGTGAAAGGACGATGCAACATCCAGTGGGTGTGACATGTTGCTCGGGCGATGTTGCATCAGCGATGCAAGGTTTTGGGTGTCAAGCCGAAGCGGACATTGACACCTTGGCATGTTGCGGGATTTCGGATGCGACGTTCAAAAACGTTTCGCAATCTGGGGGGACGACAACCTGTAGCGAGGTGCCCAGCGAATGTGCGTGCGTGATGTGCGGCGGAAGTGTTGCTGTCTGGCATAGCGTTCCTGGCACTGTGGTTCGCAAACAACCGGAAGCTCCATTGTCCGACGCGATGATCGCGGCGGAGATGGCTTTCAATATTCGGTGGTCGAAATCGGCATCAATCGTTCACGTTGCCGAACCGGTCGAGTTTCTCCTTGCACAAATGCAGTGCGCACGGCTTTGTCGTTGGCGGAAATAGCGGTTTCTTAAGAATCACGATTATTTCTGTTTTGTTTATGTTCAATGATAAGATTTGTGTTTTTGGAGAATCAATATGTTTCGATTATTGAGTACGGTTATTGCCTCGGTTGTGCTTCTCGCGGTGGTCGCGTCGGCCGCCAGTGGTTTGAAGCACGTCGACAACCAGCAGGCGTCTAAAGTTTGTTTCTGTAGCCAATGTCAGGCTGGATGTGATTGCTGTGACGGCGGCATTTGTGGATGTGAAACTTGTGGTTGTGACGCGTGCGATTGCAGTGCGGCGGCTGACCAGGAGATGGGTTCATGTTGTTTGGACGCATCAAACGGTGCTGATCAAGCGGGCAGTCGCGTATCCAGCGCAGCGGGAATCAGCGAAGCGGACGACACTGGATGTGAGTGTGGAGTCTGCGACGCAGGTTGTGAATGTTGTAAAACCGAGGATTGCAGTTGCAGCGAATGTGAATGCGAGCTTTGCGTGAGCTAACGCGAACCGCAAGATTGTCGACAATGACCGGCCCGTAGCCTCTTCATCGAGGCGCGGGCCTCTTTCGTTGCCCACCCAAAATTTGGTGCCACCCACCATATTTGGTGCCTGGCACCGATTTTTGGGCACCAATTTTTTATCGACTTGATCGCTAGACTTCGCTGCATCGCGTCTAACTTTTGGGCTCTGCCGTTGTTCGGGCATGCAGTGGTTGGATGATGCGTGGTGATCGGGACCTCAACATG
>NZ_ANOG01000563.1 GCF_000346295.1 Rhodopirellula maiorica SM1
CATGCTGGGGACATAGATGCGGTCGCCGGGCATCAATTGGTAATTCGTAGCGACATCACCTAGCTGCAAGATTTGTTGGTAGCAGATCGGCAGAATCAATCGCGGTTGTCCCGGCAACTGTGGCCGCGTCAGGATGATCTTGTGATCGTTGCTGCGATCGGAAAGTCCGCCAGCGGCAATGATCGCATCGAGCACGGTTTCGTGCCCAACCAGTGGGTAGGAACCAGGAGCGTTGACCTCGCCCATCACATAAAACAGCCCACTCTCTTTGTTGACTAAGCGTACTGTGACGCCATAGTCGATCGGGTCGAGCGATTCCTCGTCGCTATCGCCCCGATGCGATGCCAGCGCGATCCGGGTTTGACGTTTTTGCGTTTCATGATGTGCAACCACGCCTTGGACTTGTCGCTGGATCTCTTCGGCCGTCATGCCAGCGACTTGCATTCGTCCGTACGATCCTAGTTCGATCGTGCCATCTTGTTGGACGGTTTGGTCGCTCGATAGACGGACCGGTGAATCAAAATCGTTGGGTTCGATCACCAGGACGTCACCGGCTTCGACGCGGTGAGGCGGAAGCGTCAATTTGGAGAGCTCGGTCGCCACGTTTCCTTGATGGCCGACGGATTCACGAATCTCTGCTGCGTCGGACATCAACGTGTGCGAGCCAGCGGATACGGGCAATCCCATCGATGCTGCGGTACGACAACCCGCCTGAGTCCAAAGCAGCGTCATTACGAGCGACGTGGTCGCAACGGCAATCCCCACCGCACGAACGGTAAACGGTTCTTTTTTCATCGATTCATCCTTATTAGTAAGATCGTGTGCGGTTGATGCGTCGTGGCGATTTTCAGTGCCCAGCACGTCACCTTCGTGATGGCCGGTTTTGTGGACCGACGGCTTGCGCCACGTTCGATCCTAGACTGCTAGAGAGAAAGAAACGCACGGCATCCTGACTTAGTTGTTTTCCCGGTTGCAAACGCAACGTGGGCCGTGCCGATGTGCCTCCGACATGCACATGCACGACACGGTCTTTGAGTAATTCGTTGGCTTTGGCAACCATCGCAATCGGGGCGGCGGTGGCCATCATGATTGGCGAATCGGCCATCTCCAAAAGCTGGTCGGCGGGGCCATCGGATTCCGTGCTGGCGGTCACGTCAAAGTCCAATCGTCCGTCCAGCGTCGCGGTGCCGGACATTAATACCTGTACCGTACTCTGCGAGATGGCAAGCTCTTCGACTTGCACCAAACCGCCTGCGATACGGCCATAGACATACCCGCCGTCTTGCCCGTTTCCGGGACGTGATGGGGCCAAACGCACCAGCGAAGACAGCTCGTCCATGACCGGCAACTCCATCGCATTGATGTTTGACATTTCCAGGTCAAAGTGACCGACGAAGTTTTTCGCATCGCGAGCTCGTTTTGCGCCAAGCGTCACTTTCCCATCGATCACACCGGCACCTGCCGAGGACCCTTGCAACAACTTGGACGTGTCAACATGTTCGATACGCATCGATGTCGCCATCGATAGACTGCGATCAAAATTGCCTTCCGAGGCAATGTGGACGCGTCCGCCGCCGACACCCACCACGCCGGCACGGCATTGCCAACGTGCGATTTGTGATGCCTGAGAATAGCTCCAATCGACCGGGAATCGGGCTTCGCGAACAACCAGTCCCGACATTACCGCGTGATCAACCGAAACGTCGGCACGCCCCGAAATGACGGGGCCGATACGTCCGCTGACTTGCACGTTCGCGGTGCCTGACATATCGGCCGATACAAACGGCGCCGTTGCGCGACGCAGGTTGATTCGGTTGGCCGAGAAGTCGAACCGTCCTACAGGCGTGCCACTAAAATCGATGTTCGCTTTGCCCGAGAGTCGTCCGTCGGCGAAATGGCCACGGAGGCTTTCAAGCTCGACGCGGCTTGGATGTACCGCCATGTTCACCGCAACACGATCGGAGACGAGACTGCGATCCCATCGCACGTTTTCTAGCGATCCATTCAAACTGCAAAATCGGCTGCCGTCGAACATCGCCGGCGTGCGGACACAGTCGCCAGAGATCGTCGCCCTCAGTCGACGCGTTTCGCGAGGCATGTCCAGCGCCGCGATCACACGATGGACCGCTAATTCAGAAAGTTTGGCTTCGAATGTGACCGGGATCTGTTCGATCGCCCGAGGCGTTTCCGATTCAAAAAAACGAACTAATTGAGCAAGTTCGGCATTGCCGTCGGCCCCGTAGCGGCCTGCTGCCAAGACGCCATCACTGTGCACCGAGACCGCGCCTGCGTCCACCTTGATCTCTGCTTGTCGAATATCCAGCGGTAATCGATTCAGCGACAAGTTCTTGCTTTGCAGCCATGCATGCCCACTTAGCGATTCGAGATTGGCGATCGACGTGACTCGCAATCCGCCCTGCAGCGTGCCGCTCGCGGGAAGCGAAAGACCGCTGCAAGCGACCAATCGTGATGCCTTGATGTTCTGGAAATGGCCTTCGACGATGGTCTTGGTCCAGTCCAAATCACGCGCCGTCGCGGTCAGTTGATATTGTCCTCCTAATAGATCATTCGATGCACTGGTTAAAACGATCGAGGACGGATCGGCATTCCACTGCACGTTAGCTGCGCCAAGCCATTTTCCGGCGTAACGTGCGTTCTGAAGTGTTGCATCGCCGCCTGCGACAAACTGCAGCGGCGAGCTACTGAAATCAAAATGGCCTCGGATCGACGAATCGCCGGATGCACGCAACCGGCTGCCGGAAAATTGCGAAACGATCTCTGCAAGGTCGTCAACGCGAACCGTATTGGATTGGATCTCTCCAGAGAGTGAAATCGATTCTCCGACACTGCCGTTAGCGGACAATTCGCAAACGTTGTCTCGCCAGCGAATCGCAAATTGGGGCAGCGAAATCTGCCCGTCGCGCACGGTAGGATGGATGTCAACATCGTCGATCGATTCGCCCGCCACGATCATGTCGCGACCACGCACGTTTCCGATCACGCTCCATGCCGCCGGTTGGGCTGCATCTTGAACCCGACACGATGCATCGATTTCGGTAAACAAGTGGCCGTCAAGTTTTGTTGCCGGCATTCCCAACAGAGTGAAAACCGAATCCGAGGGCGTGACCAACACAGTCGACCGTGATTCGATTTTCGCATCCGGAGCCAGCGGCACCGTCGCCGACGCGAGAGCGTGGATCAATGGACGGCCCGGTTGATCGCGAACGATCACATCGGAGGTATGAACCGCCAGGGTTCCGTCGGCAACCGCAAGCCTGAACTCGGCATCATCCATGGTGACGCCGTGGGCAGTCACACCGCTGGCGTGCACGACAACCTCGCCCGCATGGCCGGTGACGGACGCCAATTTCTGTAAATCTAGGTTGATCGAAGCGGCGAGTCGTACGTTTCCGGTCATCTCGGCCACTTCGAATCGTTCGCCAACATGACTCAAATCGACGCCACCGGAGTCGATCGATCCGCTGATGTTTCCGGCGAGTGATTCGGGTTGATTAAGATTGATCGAGCCTTCGGTTTCCATGTCTGCAT
>NZ_ANOG01000564.1 GCF_000346295.1 Rhodopirellula maiorica SM1
GCATACAAAACATTAAACCGATCGTCGTCCAATCGGACTCGTGGCCCGCACCACGGCCTTGTTAAGTGCAATCACAGCTCGAGCGTCTCCAGCTGTCATGTCACGGATTGTGGGTTGGTCCAAGCGGCTGTCCTTAATGCATAACGGTTTTGCACAACCGGGCCGCCGCGATCGATGCTCTTCTTAAAACGCGTGACCGGCGGCTCTGCGTTTCTGACTTGGTTATCCGCCGATCGGCAGGCCATCGCTCCAAGCAGAGGCCATCCCCAAAGCCATTTTAGTATAGTCTGTTTCGACGGCATTACGGTCACGCAACGCACATGCTTCCGCATCGGTATCAAATAAGTTGGATGCGAAAACTCGGCCTCCCATGACGATTCGAGCTGTCTTATTCAATCGTTTTTGAGTAAAATTAGCCATTGCGTTTTCTAAATCACTAGGTGAAGCAGAAATCTCCTGAGCAAGAAACCAAGCATCCTCAAGCGCCTGTGCGACCCCCTGGCCCGATGTTGGAAGCGCCGCATGCGCCGCGTCTCCAATCATGAGCACATTATCTCGATGCCAGTTTGGTACCGGGTCGTGATCGAAAAGTGCCAAGCATTTTGTGTTCGTGTTCGATGCGGACCGAACGATTTCGCTAACGACAGCAGGCCAGCCATCGAAAGTCTGCTTCAACTGACGGATGTTTGTGCCATTGCGGGTAATTGATGGCTCTGGCACTGCCAGGCCGCCAGCCCAGTATGCCGTATTTGCAGAAACGGGGACCACTCCAAAACGTGCTCCTACACCCCAATAGTCACGGACTTCGAAACGGTCGAATACGGGTTGGTCCCATCGGTGAATACCAATCCAATTGACGAATCCCTGATAAACAGGGCGACTGTCGTTCGTGATGTATTGACGCGCTTTGGAGTTCATCCTTCCGTCAGCCCCAATGATGAGCGTCGGTGAAACGGACGTGCCATCTGCGAATAGGACATGGCAACCGTCGCCAGTACGCTCAATCGCAGTAGCATGTGCGTTGAAGGTAATGGGGATTCCGCATTCTTCTGCGCGTTGCAGCAGCACGCGCATCAGATATTCGCGCAGAACGGCAAGGCTGGGAAACCCCATTGCCGCATCAAGTTGTCGAACGTTCAGACTCCCCAGTTCGACATTGTTGTGCGTGGTACGTCGCATGGCGGTGATTTTTCTAGCGACAGTATGTAACTCATCGAGAATCCCGAGTTCGGAGAGCACAAAGGTTGCGTTGGGCCAGCACACGACGCCTGCGCCTAGCTTGTGCACCGATTCTCGGCGTTCAAAAACGCGGACCTTAATCCCGATTTGGCTCAACGTAATGGCCGAAGCCAAGCCCGCGACACCAGCACCAAGTATTGCAACTTCCAAGAAAATGGACTCCGTTCAGGAAGAGATGGGGCGAACGTTGGTGGTCGCCCGGCGACGCCCCAAGATGTTTTAGTCACGAACAGACGTTGCCGCCACTCGCGTGCAACACATGGTTTTTGCGCTGGGTCTGGGGTGCGGACGACTCGCCAATCGGCCTGGCTCCACAGACGTTAGAATACTGGCCGAAGAGGGGCTGAGCAACCGTTGACCGCGCCGCACCCATTCCACAATTTATCGACTATTGCAATTTTCCTGCCACCATTTTCCTGCCAACTCCAACCGAGTAATTGGGTAGGGAAATTGGGGCAGGAAGATGAAAAGAGAGTGACTCTCGAGAACCGTCTTCGTTAAGCAATTTGGGGACAGGCCGTAGCGGGAATTAGCCACGATTCTCACGAATCAACACGAATCCTGAAACCATGTGCCGTGCGCTCTTTAGGCGCCTGATTAGCTCAGCCGTGCTGTTCGATTTGCCGGCAAAAAAAATGAAGGGACAAAAAATATGAAGAATCGATTC
>NZ_ANOG01000565.1 GCF_000346295.1 Rhodopirellula maiorica SM1
TCTTCAGCGGCCGAGCCAATCTCGATCTCAACCACCAAGATCTGCAAGCATCTGCATCTTGAACCTGCAAAAATTACATTGGGCAAGTTTCCCGACGGCGAGAACTACTGCAAACTCGACGAAGATGTTCGCGGACGTGACGTGTTTCTGGTCCAGCCGACATCGCCACCGGTCAACGACAATCTGTTCGAATTGATGGTGATGATCGATTGCTGTAAACGAGCCAGCGCCGAACGGATCACGGCGGTGATCCCCTACTTTGGCTATGCTCGGCAAGACCGTAAAGACGAAGGCCGGGTGCCGATCACCGCGAAATTGGTCGCCAACATGATCGCACGCGCTGGCGCCGACCGCGTGTTGACGATGGATTTGCACGCGGCTCAGATTCAAGGGTTCTTTGACGTGCCGGTGGATCACTTGTACGCCGCTCCGGTGCTGAACGACCATTTTCTCGCACGTGGATTAAAAGACGAAGAAATCGTCGTGGTCAGTCCCGATGAGGGCAGTATCAAACGTGCGGTCGGGCACGGCAAACGGCTCGGCGGTTCGCTGGCCATCGTCGATAAACGCCGAACCAGTGCGACCGAAGTCCGGCAAAGTACGATCATCGGGGGCCCGGTCGAAGGCAAAGTTGCCCTGTTGTTCGACGATATGATCAGCACGGCGGGGTCCATCTGTGGTGCCGCACGATTGGTTCACCAGGCCGGTGCCAAGGAGATTCATATTGCTTGTACGCACGGAATTTTGTGTGGACCGGCGATCGAGCGGCTTCGCGAAGCACCGATCGATTCGATCATCGTGACCGACTCGATTCCGTTGCCCGCGGAAAAGCAATTGCCTAACATGGTTCAATTGAGTGTCGCCCCGCTGTTGGCCGAAGCGATCAAGCGGATCCACCACGACCAATCGATCAGCGAATTGTTCCGCGAGCGCTAAGTCGCCGCCGCGGAGAATCGTCAAAAATTTTGTCCGCTGTCCTCATCGACACGCAGGTGTTTTCTACGCCAAAACAATGCGGCGGATCGCCAAAAACGGCTTCGAATTTGTCGTCCTAAGTGAACGTT
>NZ_ANOG01000566.1 GCF_000346295.1 Rhodopirellula maiorica SM1
ATGTCATGGTTCCCCGCGTACTCCATGTAGGTTTGGGCATTCTATCAGGATGACGTCGATGCAACATTCCGCGTACCACAAGTATGGCAGAGTGTCGTTCGGGTCATCGTCACCATATCGGTCTGTACCGCAAACTGGGCATTTGAAGTGCAGGTGTACTCCACCGCATCCGCCTTCCGCGCTCCAGTCATGTGCTACAGCGGACACCACCGGAACGGTTTCGGTTGTCGTGACGTAATCCCAACAAGCCGCATTCGATTCGTCGTACCACGGGCTGTCCCGTTCGACCGACGTGACAAGACGTTGGAGGGACTTGTCAATCTGTTTGCAGTCTCCATTCAAGAACGCTCGATGTACGTCAATCGTGGTTGTATTCACGGGGGATGTGGATAGTGCGTTCGAGTGTAACTTCTGTCGGGGAACGGTGGCCGTCACCGAGGACGGACGATTGAGTTTCCATTCGAGTAAACGCGCAAGCCGTCCTTCGGTGCACGGGATTGTTATCCGCCGGTTTGGGACGAGCATTCACCGAACAACAAAGAGAAGAAAGAGAACACAAATTGCAATCCCCGAAAAGATCGCCCAAATCGGAAGATACCAGAAACTGCCACCGGTTGAAGGGTGAAACAATGAGTTCGTATCGTAAACGTCGATTCGACGTTTACGCACACGAAAATCCAAAGCGGCGACTGTCGCCATCACCGCCGCGAGCATTACCACGGTAAGATGTCGGTTGTCGCCCATTTGGAGTTGCGATGCGATTTCGATCACGCCCCAAAGCCCAAAGACGCCGCATCCCAGGAAAAAGATGCCGAGCAAGTTGATGCCAGTCCAATGGTGTATGTGAAGGAAGACGTAGTCAAAGCCCGACGCGCTGCGACGATTTGGAGGTTCGTCAACCCGCATGTCGCAGGAAGAACAAAACACGGTTCCCAGTTGAATTTCGAAACCACAGTGTGGGCAGCGGAGGTATTGGTCGCTACTCATCTCGCGTCATTGGTAGTCCATGGATTTCAGTCGGATAACGAATTGCGATCTATCCGGCTTTTTTACAGACGGATAGATCGTGCGTTGAACGTGACCGCTTTGGGTCTTGGTGATTTCAATCGAACTTTGATTGATGACAGTGATGATTTTAGCCGGTCCCGAACACTGGTTGCAAGCGTTTGACGCCGTTGCCAGACGTGCTTTGCATGCTTTGCACGCTTTGGAGTGCTGGTTTTCGAGATGCGGCGCAGCGGTTATCGAACTAGGACTTTTCAGGTTCCTAATTTAGCGGGCTTTCGCTACTTGATGTGCTCGTGACCAGTCATCCGCTCTCCTGATACCAACGCGGCCGACTGGGG
>NZ_ANOG01000567.1 GCF_000346295.1 Rhodopirellula maiorica SM1
TTTAATCGAAATGCAAATCGCATTGGTGAGCCGAGGGCCGTAAGGCACCGGGTAATGCGTGGAACCCCGGACGCTGACGCGCGAGCGGCTCACTAAATCAACAAGCCGCTCACCACGGTTCCGACATTCAACCGGTGCTAGCGGCCAAACGAAACACGGTGAAGCATTATTCCCTACAGGGAAAACGCAAATTAACTGTAGCGAAAGTCGCAGAGACTTTCGGCGACGCCAGTAAAACCGAAACTCTCTGCGATTTTCGCTACGAAAAAATGCTTCACAGCGTTGGCCAAACGGCTAACGGGATTTTACCCAATGGTTGCTGCCTACCGGCTTGAATGCTGTGTGGGGTAGGCATTGCTGGTATTCTTGGAGTTCCTCATTTTAAATGGACCGCCATGAGAATCACCGCTTGTATTGCCCTCGTGTTCAGCATCTTCGTTCTTGGCCGAGTGCAGGCCGCGTCGCCACCGAACATTGTCTTCGTGCTGTGTGACGATCATCGATTCGATTGTCTCGGGGCGGCGGGGCATCCGTTTATCGAAAGCCCCATCTTGATTCGATCGCTCGCGACGGAGCGATGTTGACACGAGCTTATGTGACGACGTCGCTTTGTTCGCCCAGTCGAGCATCCATCCTGACCGGCCAATATGCTCACAACCATCGGGTCGTCGACAATTACCATCCGGTCGACCCCACGCTGACGTTTTTTCCTCAACACTTGCAAAAAGCCGGATTTCAAACCGCCTTCATCGGCAAGTGGCACATGGGAGGCGAAATCGATGACCCTCAGCGCGGTTTCGATCACTGGGTCGCCTTCAAAGGCCAAGGAACGTATTGGCCCGATGGCCACGGCACGACGCGTGAAGTACCTCAAACGACCTACGATGGACTGAACGTCAATGGGAAACGCGTTCCGCAAACCGGCTATATCACCGACGAACTGACCGACTATGCGATCGATTGGTTACAAAAACGCGACTCCCAGAAGCCGTTCTTTTTGTATGTCAGCCACAAGGCAGTGCACTCGGATTTTGTTCCCGCCGATCGACATCGCGGACGTTATGCCGAACAGCCGCTTCCGATCAAAACGCCGACCGTCGAGCAGATGGAAGCGGGCAAATTACCGATGTGGGTTCGCAATCAACGAAACAGCCGACATGGAGCGGATTTCGGATACAACCTAGCCGATTTTTCGCCTGAGGTTTATTACCGGCGGTATTGCGAATCGATCCTGGCAGTTGACGACAGCGTCGGTCGGCTGATCCGTTTTCTGAACGCGAACGATTTACGAGACAACACGGTGTTTGTCTATATGGGCGATAATGGATTCCAGTTTGGCGATCATGGATTGATCGACAAACGTACCGCGTACGAGGCCAGTGCACGTGTTCCGCTGCTGATCATGGCACCGGGACGCATTCCCGCAGGGCAATCGTTTGAC
>NZ_ANOG01000568.1 GCF_000346295.1 Rhodopirellula maiorica SM1
GTTCGCCAAACTTCCCCCCAATCCAGATTAAGGCTCCCGAGTCGCTCCTTCAAGCTTGTCCAGCGATTCAAGGACATATCCGATGAAAATCCCTTCTCAATTTAACGAAGATAGCCTTTATGGTCGTCGTCAACGGCGTGGCGCAACGGTTCAGGACTATCGCCGCGTGATCCGGCTAGCACTTGGTTTGGCTTTGGTGTTGGTCGTCATGCGGCAGGCCGCTAAACCGCGTGTTTACGAACCCTTCTTCGGAGGTGCGGCGGGACAGCAACAACGCCTCAGCAATGCGACACGTCAGATTTATGCGGGAAATCGACCAGCTGACTTACTCATCGGGGGGGATGCTACAGCCGAAACCGTGCTGGATTTACGCGAGGTGGATCCCAAGGTCATGCTCGATGCGCGAGCGATCGTGGCACTCGTTCCACCGGAGGATCAGCAGCTTTGGCTCGCCACGCTGCTGCGGATCCGGCGTCACCAAGAGATTCCGCAATTTACCGTGCTCGATACCGGATGGACGGTCAAGCTTTCTCAGCTCGATTGGCAAGCCGATCAGGAGTCCGATGAAAAAGCACCCCAACAGGGTTGGAGCGAATTGATCCAGCGAGTGGCGTCGGATCCCTCGGGGCTAAGTGCGGAAATGGAGGATACGGGCGGAGATGCCAAGATCAAGATTCAGGCGTTGATCCGAGCGCTCGACACGGCTGCCGCGTCGCGGGTCGCCGCGTCGGGAGTGTGGCAGTCGCGTGACCGCGACGCGATGTACCGCTACTTGGACGAAGCCCAGTTTGGATTTGAGAATGATTGGGCAGGGTTGACGACGGCAGGGTTGACGACGGCAGGGCGAGCGACGGAAGGAACGGATGCCAGTGCCGAAGAGGCATCGGGACTGCAAAAAACAGGAAAAGTACAAGCGACGGCGGCCCCAGCGGTGCCACAGGTCGGAGTGTTGCCGTTGATGCAACAGCCCGATGTCTATTTGAATCATGTCGTTGCCTTCGCTGGCCGTCCTGCTCGCGTCGAGCGACATGCCGCGAATTCAAATGAATACGGAATCGCACACTATTGGCACCTTTGGCTACGTCCGGTCGATGGCGCTGATCGCCCGCTGTTGGCTGTCGTCAATGACGTTCCCGAGTCGATTGCCAATGGAGTTTTCGAGAACTCCGAAAGCGAAGATGCTGCTGTGTTGTGGATCACCGGCCGCTTTCTAAAGCGGTTGGCGTACCGGTCCGGTGCGGGCGCCGATTCGGCGCCCGTGATTGTTGGCCGTATTTTGACGCTGCCGCCGGACGCGGAAACGGAGTCCGCAACGCAATCGAATTCGCTAGTGTCTGACGACGGAATGTCGCGTTCGCTATGGGGAATGATTCTGTTCGCCGTTCTGCTTGGCGTCGGGTTGGCCGCGCTGGCGATGTGGCGAACCGCCGTGTCGGCAAGACAAAGCCGCCAACTGAGACATGCTAAGGATCGCGAACCTTCGCCATTTTTAGCACATCTGGAACCGAATCATGGCGATCCATCGCATCCGCAGGCTGGCGAAGACATCCATCCACCCCGAGAATCCTCATGAATCGACACCCCCACACGATGCCGTTTTCAGAAAAACTGTCGATCTCGCTTCCCTTCGGTACCGAACACGAAGACGACAAGGTCGAAGACAAAGTGCAGCGCAAATTCGCAGACATCACACGATCGTCGTTGGCGTGGGGGATGGTCGCAGTGTTGGCGGTGGTGCTGTTTCCTCAATCGCTGTACGCCCAATCGGAACTGCTACAGGCAGCCGGTTTTGATTCGCCGCGAATCGAGCAGCTCTATCCTGCCGATGACGAAGAATCGATCGGTGAACTGGCAAAGCTGATCTACCGAATCAATCGGCTCAATCGCAGCTCTATAGAGAAATCGCTCTCCCCTGAGACTTCAAGCTCGTTGAGCGGAACGACGATCACGCTGGGGCAAGTTGTCGCAGTGGATGGGGCGGTCGTGAAGGTTCAATCGTTGAACGTGCCCACTCGACTGGTCGAGTTTTTAGAAATCAGACGTTTGGATCGCGTCACGGTCGAGATTGGTGAACAAGACAACCCTCGCGTGGTCGAAGTGATGACGTCGGGGCTTCCCGCGACCGTGCGTCGCGGTGATCGAGTCGCGGGATTGGGCGTCGTCATCGAAGCTACACCACGCAGCGGAGACGACGGTGCGATCGTGGATGCCATCGCGGCATTGCCGCTGCAGTGGTTCCCGGCCAGGCCAGAGAAAGCCGGTTGGCAGTTGCTCGCCGATCAGGGCGTTAGCTTGGGCGATCTTTCGGAGGTTGCCTCACGCAATCGACAACCGCTATCCAGTGAAGATAGCGAATTGTTTTACTCGATGTTGGCGGCCGCGGACCGGATCGCCGAATTGCCCGCTTCCGAGCGTGTCGCAGCGAAAACGGTCGAGCCGATTGAGTTGCTTAAGTCGCCTGAGCAGTTTACGGCCGATTGGCTGCGAATGGAGGTCGAGGTCGTTCAGGTGACACGGATTTCGGGTTACCGAGCCTGCTCGGATTAAGCAGTTGGGGGCCGATCATTATTACCAAGTCGATGCAATGGGCGACCTCGGTAACGTCAAAGTCCAGATTGATTCGGGGCGGGATGCGACAGAGGATGGTCCGGTGTTTCAAAACCGATACCCCATCTCGCTGGTGTATAAAACACTGCCAACCTTTTTGCAAAACAAGCTGCGGGACCAAGGGAAATCGGAGGCTATTGTGGCCGATTTGACCGTGTTGGTTGCCACGGACGCGTTTTTCTTTCGCTTGTGGAGTTATCCGACCGCCTACATGCAGCGGTTCGGCGGCGGAGATCAGTTTGGGCCTTTGTTGATCGGCGCCGACATGATCAATCGCGAATCGACCGAGGCGGATCCGGTGGGCGTTGGCATTTTTGGTTGGTTCGCGGCGGTGGCAGTGGGAGTCGGGATGTTGGCGATTTTAGTTTGGAATATCGTCATTGCACGTCGTGATCGCCAAGTACAACGCCGACGCAAAGAACGCGAGGCCGATGAGTTGCGGTTTCCGCAGTAGCGTGGGACGCTCGATTTGGGTTTGAACCTCAGAAATCTAGAGAGCGTCTACTTGACCCGCGGCTCGCTTGCGAGAGGATAACGCCTTAGAAAATCATTGAAATGAGAAAGCAATTTTCATTTCGCCCACTCACACAACTTCCCTAAATTTTCCCCGCGAGCGAAACAAATGCGCCGAGCAAAAATTACCGTCATCGGAGCCGGAAACGTCGGAGCCACCTGTGCTCATTGGTGTGCTGCTGCAGAGTTAGGTGACATCGTTCTGTTGGACATTCCCCAGACCGAAGACATGCCGCGTGGAAAAGCGCTGGACTTGATGCAAGCGTCGCCGATCATGGGATTCGATTCCAATATCGTTGGTACGACCAGCTATGATGACGCTGCCGACAGCGATGTCATCGTGGTGACGGCAGGTATCCCGCGTAAACCAGGGATGAGTCGTGACGATTTGCTCAACACCAACGCGAAAATCATCACCTCGGTCGGCGAGCAGATCAAGGCGACCAGCCCCAATGCAGTTGTCATCGTCGTCAGCAATCCGCTTGACGCAATGGTCCAACAAATGTGGAAGGTCACCGGATTTGACAAGGCTAAAGTGGTCGGGCAAGCAGGCGTTTTGGACACGGCGCGATACCGCACCTTTTTGGCGATGGAGTTGGGTGTCAGCATCGAAGACATCAGCGCCCTGTTGATGGGCGGACATGGCGACACGATGGTGCCGATCCCAAGCTGCACCAGCGTCGGCGGAATCCCTGTGACTCAGTTGATCGATCGCGCTCGCTTGGACGAAATTGTCGAACGCACCCGCAAAGGTGGTGCTGAGATCGTTTCTCTTTTGAAAACAGGCAGTGCCTATTACGCTCCGGCCGCCGCGTGTGCCCAAATGGTCGAAGCGGTCGTTCGGGACAAGAAGCGTGTCATTCCTGTAGCTGCTCTATGCGATTCCGAGTACGGGGTCGGTGGCTACTATGTCGGTGTCCCTGTCGTGATGGGAAGCGGCGGCGTCGAAAAGATCATCGAACTCGAATTGACCGACTCGGAGAAGGCTGATTTCCAAAACAGTGTCGACGCGGTCAAAGGGTTGGTTGCCACGATGAATCAATTGCTATCGTCCTAACGGAACTTGCAAGATCTTTCGCTGAAGCATCCGCTTCAGCGTTGACATTGGTGATTGATTGCGCGTAGGTTTATGGCATCCATCAAACGCGTCGGCGTTGTTGGCTGAGTTGATTTTTTTTCCGCATGTGAATTTCATGCGGGATGAAATCCCCAGTAAACCTTGGGTGGGGCCTTCCTCTAACATTCGGTTGGTTATGAGTCGTTATTTTTCTTCGGCAAATTGGGGGACATCCCGATCGAATGAAGCCCCTCACGACGACCCACCAAGCGAAGGATCTCTGGGCACGCCCGAAGAGGAATCCAGTCTCAATTTCGCTGGCAATTCGGAGAGTTTTCTTCAGGATTGCACATGGCACGATTCGGTATCCGACGTCGATAACGTCGACGAATTCCCGAGTCCCTTTGATCAATTCAAAGGCGTTGGAGCCCGCACGGCGTTCTTCTTGCCGCTGCATTACGAAGCCAATTATGCGTATCCGCTGCTTATTTGGCTGCACAACGATGGGTTCAACGAAAACCAAGTCACGCAAGTCATGCCGCACATCAGTTTGCGGAATTATGTCGGCGTAGGTGTTCGAGCCAGTTGTGCGATCGATTCCGCTGGCCATCGCTACGAATGGCGGACGCGTCCAGGAGCCATCCAGACCGCTTACGAAAATGTAATGCAAGCAATTGATGAGGCGTGCGAGCGTTTTTCAGTAAATGCTTCGCGGGTCGTTTTGGCGGGCTACCAAAGTGGCGGCGCTATGGCGATGCGAATTGCACTTCGTGATCCGAAACGATTCGCGGGAGTGGTCTCGCTTGGCGGTCGCATGCCAAGTGGGGGCCGGGCATTGTCGAATTTGTCGGAGTTGCGTGAGCGGCGTATGCCGATGCTTTGGCAGTGGGCGACCGAAAGCTCGATGTTTGATTCGTGCGAGCTTGACGAAGACATGCGGCGAGCCATGATGATTCGTGCTCAGCTGGAAATTCGCCAATATTGCGATGACGACGAGATGAATACGGTCGCCTTGGCCGATGTCGATCAGTGGATCATGGACAAGGTTGTGGCCAGTGCCAGCAACAGCGGTTCAAGCGATCGCTGGGCTTCTTCGCCCACCCGATTCTCGTCCAACTAAGCAGGAATCTTTGCGGTGGTTGGCTGTTTTGCGTAGCGGAAGTCGGCAACACTTTCGTTCGACGGTGCGGGCGCTGTGAAATCGACGCACGAGATCTACCCACCAAGCTGGCTGCAAAATCCTTTACCGTGTTGGCCCCGGGTGGCTATTAAGGTTTTCCCACGATCTTGCTGCCTGCTCCGCGTTAGACGGTGTCGCGTCGAGCCCGATCTCCGTTTGCCTCAAGCGGTCTCGTAAGTGCCCGCCGTCAATTTGCGTCGGATTGCTTTGATTGGCAATTTGTGTGACGCTGTGCAGAGCGTCGCATCCGCGAGAGACGTCTCAGTGACAAGGGACGCCAGCGACAATAACCTTCCTTGCTGATCGCGGTCCCCCCCCTCCATTTGATTTTGCCCCTCCTTTCGCGTTTCCAGACGTGTTGCTCCGTCATCTGGTACGCTATGCTGACGCGTCCCTCCCGTAGACAGTTTTTTCGCTTGATTCCGCTTTGCCTGAACGAGAAACGATGACCCGCGAGAACAGTAGCGACGATGCCGTCGAGAAGAGTCCCGATTCTGCAAAAGACCTTGCACCCACCTCTGCCGCAGCTTCCGGTGGCAAGCGGATTTTGATTGTCGATGACGATCACGAAATCATTGAATCGGTTCGCTACGCGCTCGAGGGCGAAGGCCACGAGGTCGTCGTTGCTCGCGATGGGAACCAAGGGCTTGCGCTTGCTGAACGCGAAAACCCGGATCTGATGATCTTGGACATGATGATGCCCAAACGCAGCGGTTTTCTGGTGCTCGAGAAACTGCGTCGTATCCGAGACGTCCCTTTGCCGGTGATCATGATCACCGGCAACGAAGGAAGTCGTCACAAGGCGTATGCGGAATTGCTTGGTGTGAGCGACTATATTCGTAAACCGTTCCCGATGGATCGTTTGATCAAAGCCGTCAACAAGTTGCTTGAGTCGTGATTGACACGGTTTTGCAAAGGCGGACGTTGGTCGCCGCCGCGATTTGCGGTGCACTGGCTGTGTTGATTGGTGCCTTTGGCGCTCATGGATTGCCAGAGTTTTTGCAATCGCGTGGGTTGGATGCCGAGACGATCGCCAAGCGAAGCGGCCAGTTTGACGTGGGGGCTCGCTACCATCTTGTGCACGCGGTCGTGCTGCTTGTCATTGCCGCGATTCCCTTCGGTTCGAACCGTGTTCGCCGCGTGGCGGCATGGTTAATGCTACTGGGAATCCTGTTTTTCAGTGGCAGTCTCTATCTGTTGGTTGCCCTCAATAAGCCCTGGCTGGGGGCTGTTACCCCGATTGGCGGGCTGCTTTGGATCGCTGGCTGGGTGTCGCTGCTCGGATTGACCAGGGATCGTTCCGTCTGAATGGAGCGTTTTCGTTTGGGAGATATCTTTCGGGGATTGCTTGCTGCGGCCACTCGGACCGGCGCACTACCTTTGCCAAGGTAAATCGGTGGCCAAGGTAAATCGCATTTGGGGCCTGCGGGCCATCGCATGGTCGAAGCAGAAAAACTTGATCCAGGGTGCTCGCGGAAAAGCAATAAATCTCGTAACGTGACGCCACGATCCTTTCTGAATTTCTTTCACTGTATGAAGATCGAAACGATGTCCAAGGCGGATGCAATCGACTTAGCGTTTCCAGAAAACTGGCACCGGCGTCATTTGCTCGATTTGGAGAGTCTATCGGCCGACGAAATCCAGATCCTCTTAGACACCGCTCAAAAGCTAAAAGAGCTGACCGGCGGGTGCCGCAACAAGCTTTCTCTGTTGGCGGGAAAAACGCTTGCGAACCTGTTTTTCGAAAATAGCACGCGGACTCGCAATAGTTTCTCGCTAGCGGCCAAGCGGCTGGGGGCTGATACGGTTGAATTCAGCAGCGGCGGCAGCAGTGTTGCCAAGGGCGAAACCTTTGTCGATACCGCGAAAACGATCGAAGCGATGGGGGTCGATTGGGTTTGCACTCGGCACGTCACTCCCGGCACCCCACATCTGCTCGCTCGCGAACTTCGTTGTTGTGTGATCAATGCGGGCGATGGGCCGCACGAGCATCCAACGCAGGGGTTGTTGGACATGTTGACGATCCGCCAACATCGTGGACGACTCGATGGATTGACCGTCGCATTGGTTGGTGACATCTCGCACAGTCGCACCGCGCGTAGCAACATTTGGGGGCTTAGCAAGCTCGGCGCTCATGTGATCATCTGTGGGCCACCGACGCTTGTGAGTCCCCGTTGGCAGGAACTTGGGTTTGAGGTGGCACATAATCTGGATGCCATTTTGCATCGCTGTGATGTGTTGAATTTGTTGCGAATTCAATTCGAACGTCAAAAGGCACGTCCCTTCCCGAGTGTGCATGAGTACGCGGCGCTGTACGCGATGAACGGGGCTCGCATGCGACGAGCCAAAGACGACATTCTAATCATGGCCCCCGGCCCCATTAACCGCGGTGTCGAGATTACACCGGAGGTTGCTGATGGGCCGCACTCGGTCATTCTCGAACAAGTCACCAATGGTATCGCAGTGCGGATGGCTGCGTTGTGGTTGCTCTCGGGGGCCAAGGACGCTTCAAACACAACGACACAAGCTGAACCTATCCACTATGTCTGATTTGTTGATTGAAAATGGGCGGTTGATCGACCCCAGCCAAGGCGTGGATCGCCAAGCAAATTTGCTGATTCGCGATGGCTTGGTTGCCGCGATTGACCCCAGCCACGACGAGATCCCTGCAGATTGTCCTCGCTTGGATGCAGGAGGTTGCATCGTGGCTCCGGGCTTGGTCGACCTCGGTGTCGAATTGCGTGAACCCGGCAACGAGGCAGACGAAACGATTCAATCCGGCAGCGATGCAGCATTGGCGGGTGGGTTCACTTCGATTTTATGTACCGCCAACACCGAACCGGTGATTGATTCGCCTGGCGCCGTGGAATTTGTGCGGCAAAAGGCGTCTCGCGCCAATGGTGTTCGCGTGCACGTGATCGGATGTCTCAGCCGACAACGCGAAGGCGAACAGATGGCCGAGTTGGGATTGTTGGCCGAAGCCGGCGCGGTTGCGTTTAGCGACGCCCCACGACCGATCGCCAATGATGCACTGCTGAAACGTTCGCTCGACTATTGCCGGATGCTTAACCGAGTCATCTTTGACATTCCCGAGGTCCCCGAGCTTGCTGAGAACGGGGTGATGCACGAGGGGCAAGTCTCGTTGACGCTAGGTTTGAAGGGCTTGCCGACCGAAGCCGAAGATTTGGCGGTCGCACGTGATGTACGGTTGGCTGAAGCCACGTCGGGGCGATTGCACGTCGGCCCGGTTAGCACGATGGGAGCGGTCGACATGATCCGCCGCGTCAAGTCACGCGACATCAAGGTCACCGCGTCGGTGTGCCCGCATAATCTTTGTCTGCTCGACTCGGAACTTCGTTCCTATGATTCGCGGTTCAAAGTCCATCCGCCGCTGCGCAGCCAACGTCATGTCGAAACGCTACGCGATGCGGTCGCTGATGGAACCATCGACGCGATCCAAAGTGGTCATCGTCCACGCAGTCGCGAAAAAAAGATGAACGACCTCGATCTGGCACCCTTCGGTGCCGCGACGCTGGAAACCACGCTTTCGACCGTTTCAAAGTTTATGATCGAAAATGGGATTTTGACCTGGCCCCAGGCTATCGATCGGCTGTCGACGGCCCCCGCGCGGATTGCATCCATCGCCGGTGGATCCTTGACTGTCGGTTCGCTCGGAGACGTTGTGGTCATCGACCCCAATGCAACATGGCAGGTGGATGCCTCGCAATTCCGTTCGCACTGCATCAGCAGCCCGCTTGACGGCCAAGAATTATCGGCGCGAGTGACGCACACGATCGTGGGCGGCGTGATCCGATTTCAGGCGTAAGCAGCTAGGCAGGAGTCGTTCAGTAAATTAGCCGCTTTGCCGCTGGCAGGCTGTTGGTTTAATGAAGTTTCCCTTAACAAGCGGTGGCTAATGGACTACCGCGTCCGTCATTGGTGTATTCGACGGACTAGGAAGTCCATCCTACGACTAAATTATAAGCCTACGGCTAACGGGATTTTCACCCAATGATTCCTGCCTACCTGCTTAGCAAGGCGTCGGAGCTGTTTCTGAGCCCATCCGCAGTGAGGCCAGTCCGCATCTGAGTCAGTCACATCCGTCGTCGATCTTGCCGCGAGATGGCTCCCGCAGCGATTTGGTTTTCGTTATCCTGAGCGGTATGAAAATCGCAAAATACATTGATGCTTCCGGTTCGCCTCGAATCGCTCGTGTGGACAACGGCCAATTGATTCCACTGCGAACCGACGGGCCCTATCAATCGCTCGCCGATATTATCGCAGCGGATGAACCGATCACCGCGGCGACGTCACTCGAAACCGACCCGCCGATCGCAATTGATGAATCGGTCCAGTGGTTGCCGCCGATTGACGCACAAGAAGTATGGGCCGCCGGCGTGACGTACAAACGGAGTCAGGCAGCACGGATGGAAGAATCCGAGGCAGCTGCATCTTGTTACGACCGCGTCTACGGTGCCGAGCGGCCTGAGTTGTTCTTCAAAGCGACGCCGCACCGCGTCAGCGGCCATTTGCAGCCGCTGCGGATTCGCGAGGATGCAACTTGGAATGTGCCCGAACCCGAAGTCACGCTGGTGCTCAGTCCCAAGATGAAGATCGTTGGTTTGACGATCGGCAATGATATGAGTTCGCGGGATATCGAAGGCGAAAATCCGCTCTACCTGCCCCAGGCGAAATGCTACAACCAATGTGCGGGACTTGGTCCTTGGATCACGCTGTTTGACAAGCTGCCTGCCAATTCCGAGATCGGGATCGATTTGAAAATCGTTCGCGATTCGGAGATTGTGTTTGATCAGCAAACCTCAGCCGCGGAAATGGCTCGCGGGTTCGAAGACCTTGTGCAGTGGCTTGCCCGCGACAACCATTTTCCAAATGGTGCATTCTTGATGACCGGAACAGGCATCATTCCTTCAAACGACTTTACGCTTCAAGTAGGCGATCAAGTTCAAATTACCATCGATGGAATCGGAACGCTTTCGAATCCCATCGTTCAAGGTTCCTAGTCCTCTGTGGCTCGTGCGTCGGGTTCGTATCGCTGTTTCGCGCGCTTGAGTTGCGGGTGGTGACGCTTGAGTCGACACTTCCATTCTTA
>NZ_ANOG01000569.1 GCF_000346295.1 Rhodopirellula maiorica SM1
GATGGTTACGCTCATTTGTTGACGAATACAAGTGAGGCATCGTCATCATCGTTGAAAGTCATATCTTTCGCACACAACGATCCCCATTCATCGCAAGCGAGATTGTGCTTTGCGAATCCGTGGAACTTGACAACCCGGGTAAGAGAACTCGGCCCCGTCCCACCCTCGACTGTCACCTCGCAGAGCGCTGCAAACTCAGAATCGACGGCATAGACTAAGACCTGCGTGTTCTTGCCTGGACGCAGAAACGAAATCCCGATATTTGCCGAAGGAAGATGACGATAGAGAGCCCACTCGTGCATCCCTGATTCGACGTGCTTCGCCGTCGCTTCCCAATGTTCAATGCCAAGTGGCGGAAAATTGGCAACGAGGTCTTGTGCGTGTTGACTCGCCGTCTTCTTGGTGGGAACTGTAGCGGTACCTCTCGAGACGCTTTGAGTCTCCCATTCTTTCAGCTTGGCTGCGTATTCAGCCTGTGTTGGCAGAACAAAGTCCGGACGCTTTTTGAGACAGGCTGCGACATACAAACAGAGCGGCGCTAGCAGGGCAATTGCGACCAGTGCTGTTCGGATCGAAAACTGGAAACGCATGGCAAGTCAAATCCAGATTCTTCTTTGCGTAACGACCAGGATCACCCGGTCCGAGCGGTTGAGCAACCATTCTCCAAGATCAACTCGAGGACTCGGGTGCATCCGTTGGTTCTGCCATCTTCTTCACGCTGGGTAGGACCGTGCCGGACGAATCCTGGACAGTCGTTCGTAGGAATTCAATCATCGTATCAAAAACGTGGTCCACGAGTTCCTCAGGATCGAGGTCGGGATATTTTTGCCACAATCGTCGATTCCATCCACGCTTTGGTTCTCTTCCGTTCGGATGGGAATACGAGGTCGAAATTCCGTAAATCGCGCAGATCCTGCGCCGCCACGCGATCCATGGATCACCGTCATCAATGTTGTCGAAATCAGTTGCACGAAGGTCGTTTAGCGGCGGCAGATGATTGTCAATGAAGTCTTGCGCCGCTGTTTCAATGGTGTCGGGACACGTCATTTGCCAGTGCCAATTCGGGGCGACGCGTGAAAGAACTCGCATCCAAAGCGACACCAGTTCATCAGGTTGCAACGGTATTCAGTAGAACGTCTAAAATCACCCGGTCGCGACGAGAGATTTGCCATTTTCAAAACGCCCGACTTCGCGACTCGGGTGCATTTTTTTGTTATCCGACGATTTTGGCAGCCGTTTCCAGTTCTGCAAGCTCATTCGGGAATACGTTAGTATCGCCGCATGCGTGAATCAATCGGCACACCTCCGATGCGATGTTGTGTGCTGGTGTGTCGAAGCGATCGCGGTTCTCAGCCATAGCCAACGTTTTGACGATTTCCGTTGGAATCGGTTGGTCAACTTGCTCGGCGTTAGCGTACCGATCCGCTAGGCGAACAAGACGAGTCGTATCAATATCGGTTGAGCCGTTGCGAATGAACGCAACGAGTATCAATTCATCGGTTTTGATGTTGCGCCAGTGATGCTCGATTGACGCGAAATAGGTTTGATTGACGCGACTGAATTGACCAATAGCGTCCGAGTATCTTTGGTCGTCCATGAATTGATAACCAAGATACAGTGGCACCCATGGGTGCGTAGGGTTTAGCTGTTCCGTTTTGTCGAGCCATTCAACACATTTCCGACGTTCAAGCGGTGAATCCCATCGGTGATAGTATGTCAGTGCGATGGCGTAGCAGTGTTCCGCGTCGGCAGGTTCGCGATCATGCAATTCGCGCCCTAGTTGCTCGGCGTTGCAAAATATTCGGTTGGCAATCTTGTGATCAGTTTCAGCCTGAGCTTCGTCGATCAGTTGCCACAGGCGATCATGTTTGGAGTCAGGTTGGCTCATGATCTAGTCGGATAACGGTTGACGTCACCGCGATCCGGCGATTGACGTTGTGATGGCCTAGTTTAGCAACGCCGGATCTGCGGTGCACGTCGTGGTTATCGGCCTTGGTTTGCAGCGGACTGGATCGATCCATCCGATCACGCGGCCAGAAGGATCTAGTTTACGGCACAGGATTGCACGCATCAATCGACCGCGCAATATCGAGCTTGGGAATCGACAGCGCAATGTCGGTCTGGCCTTCGGCCTCGTTGGTGACCGCTGGCCCCAAGTTCCGCGTATCCAATTTGCGACGGGTGACGTTGCCAATGAACTCCCATTCGCCGGACACTCAGCCGTTGTTTCAAATCATCGCACGCGCAACATCAAGCATCCTGGATCGACCACGCACCTTTTGTGTCCGATAACGTCACCGATCACGGGGCGGCGACGAGTGATTCTCAACTATTAAAAGACGCGACTTCGCCGCTCCAGTGCATCGGAATGGTTCGCCGCTCTCGCAGCGGATTATTGCCGGACAGTAGTATCGACTTTCACCAACATACACAAGCTAAGCGATCACATCCGGCCCAAAGTTGTTCACGATCATAATTTCAAGTAGTTGTCGAGCAAGGCTGTCCGTTACATCATTTGTTTCGAGCCAATCGTTGAGTTTTGAAGCCAAACGATTCGGACCATCGTGAGACTTGAAGACAGCGACGACAGAAGCTTGTGTTGGAGCATTACCGAATACAGCTGCGATCGGATCAAAGAACTCGTCGGCGGGCGCATCGTCGAGCCCAATCGTGTTGGTCAAGAACTCGGAGAAATCCTGGGCCATGTTGTGCGTGAGTTGATCGCTCGACATCGTCATGGGAATAACTCATCAAGGCTTGTGTGGACTACACATCTCTGGCGGCGAACGGTTGACGTCACCGCGATCCGGCGATTGACGTTGTGATGGCCTAGTTTAGCAACGCCGGATCTGCGGTGCACGTCGTTGTTATCGGCCTTTGTTTGCAGCGGATTGTATCGATCCATCAGATCACGCGGCCAGAAGGATCTAGTTTACGGCACAGGATTGCACGCATCAATCGACCGCGCAATATCGAGCTTGGGTATCGACAGCGCAATGTCGGTCTGGCCTTCGGCCTCGTTGGTGACCGCTGGCCCCAAGTTCCGCGTATCCAAATTGCGACGGGTGACGTTGCCAATGAACTCCCATTCGCCGGACACTCAGCCGTTGCTTCAAATCATCGCACGCGCAACATCAAGCATCCTGGATCGAGCACACAACTTTTGTGTCCGATAACGTCGGGCATAACCGAGCGACCGCCGACCGGCTTCTACCGACCAAAAGACCTGATCGGTCGCTTCGGTTCATGCCATGGTTCTACGGCTTCGCCTTACCGTACTTTTTTGGGTTGAAACGCCTCTTGAATGTTAACCGAAAGTTGAGACTTAAGGTTCGTAAGTCGCAACATTTCTTCAGAATCACGATGGACTATCTTGCCTGGCATTTCGACGAATAAAGTGTCGAGGTCGGGTAAGGATTCAAGATGGGAAATCAGTCCTGAATCTATTTGTTCGAGAGCAAGCTCCACCGCGACGACTCGACGCTCAGCGTCTGACCCAATGATGAATTCAGTAAATGACTGTGATGGAGGTGCTGCGTTACCAAAACGCTCAAGCAAGATCTGCGGAATGAGTATCGAATGAGGCCGCGTAGTTCCATTATCGGGATAGATCGCGAATGCGGGACGTTGGTATTTGAAGTGAACGCGTCCGCCGGC
>NZ_ANOG01000570.1 GCF_000346295.1 Rhodopirellula maiorica SM1
AGTCAGTGAGGGGCGAAGCGGCAGGGCAAAATTGGGTACGCGGTGTCAGATGTTAGCACGCAGTGTCAGATGAAGATTCTAGCCGATCGTTAATCGTAGCCGCTTCAAGCGATCAAACGTTAAACAGGAAGTGGCAGATGTCGCCATCTTTCATGACGTAACCCTTGCCTTCCACGCGTAGTTTACCTGCTTGTCGAATTTCTTTTTCGGTTTTGTAGGTTTCCAGATCTTCCAGCGTGTAGACCTCGCAGCGGATAAAGCCGCGTTCAAAATCACTATGGATCACGCCAGCGGCTTGAGGAGCGGTCGCTCCCTTGGGGATCGTCCACGCACGAACTTCTTTTTCGCCGGCGGTAAAGTAGCTTTCCAGCCCCAACGTGCTGTAGGTCGCCCGTGCGATTTGGTTTAGCGCGGGCTCATCGAGTCCGACTTCGGCCAGCATTTCGCTGCGATCGGGTTCTTCGAGCTCGGCTAGTTCCGCTTCCAATTTGGCACACACGCAAACCACGGTCGCACCGACCTTGGCGGCTTGATCGCGGACCTTTTGCACAAGAGGATCTTTGCCGTCGAGGTCGGTTTCGCTGACATTGGCGACGTACAGAACCGGTTTGGCCGACATCAATCCATAGCTCGAGATCGCCGATTCCTCGACGTTGTTCAGCTCGAGCGTCCGCAATGGTTCGTCCTTGCTGAGGTGTTCGTTGCATTTTTGGATCACCGCGACACGCAACTTCGCTTCCTTGTCGCCGCTACGCGCGGTCCGTTCGGCTTTGCCCAATGCGTTTTCGAGCGTTTGGATGTCCGCCAGCATCAATTCGGTCTCGATCGTATCCATGTCGGCGATCGGATCGACGGTTCCCGAAACGTGAATCACGTCGGGATCGTCGAAACAGCGAACGACTTGCACGATCGCGTCGACTTGGCGGATATGGCTGAGGAATTTGTTGCCGAGCCCTTCTCCCTCGCTGGCGCCTTTGACAATGCCTGCAATATCCACCAATTTCAGGACCGCAGGGATGGTCTTTTGAGGGGTGATGAAATGAGTGATACGGGTGAGGCGATCATCGGGAACGCTGACGATACCTTCGTTCGGTTCGATGGTGCAAAACGGATAATTTTCACTTTGGGCCGCTTTCGATGCTGTCAAAGCGTTAAACAGCGTACTTTTACCGACGTTCGGCAGACCAACAATTCCGGCTTCCATGGCAATGATTTCTATGTGAACAACGTGATGTTAACCCGGAAATTACGTGCTAATCGCGGCAAGGCGAGAACATCCGCACACATCGGGCTGAAGGCGAAATCGTATCAGCGAAAGCGGTTTGCGCTAACGGTGGACGTCGTTC
>NZ_ANOG01000571.1 GCF_000346295.1 Rhodopirellula maiorica SM1
AGCGATACCAATACCGCCCACCGTCGACCTGTTGCCTCCGGCGGGCGATGTTTTGGCTCCGACCGATCTGCTTGGTGTCATCAATGATGATCTGCCCAGTGGAGTGTCATGGACCTTAATGCTCGCACCTGCGGATCCATCCTTGGGCGAGTGGTCCCGTAAAATCGCAAGCGGTAACGGACTGGTAACCACCGCCACGGCGCTGGGCCAATTCGATCCCACGATGCTCGCCAATGGCTCCTACCGTTTGACGCTCTCGGCCACTGATGCAGGTGGCCACACCTCTAGCGATAGTGAAATCGTCAATGTCGACGGCCGTCTAAAACTCGGTAATTTTTCATTGTCATTTACAGACCTTGAAATCCCCGTCGCTGGCATCCCAATCACGATCCGCCGCAGTTACGACACGCTCAGCGCGGACGTGATTGGCGACTTCGGTTATGGCTGGAGCCTCGAAGTTGTCCAGCCAACGCTTTCGGTCGACTACTCCACTACGGGAGCACCTTCGTTTGGACCTGGACGTTCCTACCCGACCTTCATCAACGGTACCCGTGTCACCGTAGTCACTCCTGACGGACGTGAAGAAGGATTTACTTTCAATTGGAAACAGGTTTCCGATGGGTATGCCGGAATTGGCAAATCGCAAAGCTGGGGCCCAAGCTTCATTGCCGATTCGGGCAATCAATATGAATTGATCGCCCCGAATAACGGATCCTTATTCCGTCGACTCTCTGATAACGGTCCGTTCCAAGATGATTACGGCAATCTCTATTCGGCGCTTTCACCTTACTTTGGCGGAGCCTTTCAACTGAAAGAAGTCGGTCCAGGAACTCGTGGCTTAAACTACACCATCAGTGCCGAAACGATGACTGGCACTCGCGTCGCGGACAAATACGGGAACGCGCTGCGGTTCAGCGACGATGGAATCAACGCGGTGACAGTGGACGCCAATGGCAACGAAACCGATCGTAACCGCGGCGTCACCTTCGACCGTGATTGGCTGGGGCGTATCACCACGATCACCGATCCGGCAGGCGAGTCGCTGACATACAAGTACGATTCCGCCGGTCGTTTGATCAATTTTTACGATCGACGCGCAACCGATCGTTTGAACGATAGTGATCCGCTCAACGATTACCAACCAACCAAGTTCCAGTACACGCTTGGAAATGATCCAGCATTTGAAACGATTCCGGGTGTGCAAAACTACCTCACACGCATCATCGATCCGCTGGGCACTACCGCCATCCAGGCCAACTACGATTCCGTAAGCGGTCGGCTGATCTCGTTGGTCGATGCCGATGGAAATCCCGCATCGCTCGATTACGACATCGAGGGATTGAAAGTCACCAGCACCTCATCCTCTGGCTCGACCGAAGTTAGCGTCGATAACTTCGGCAATCCAATTCGCAGCGTTGACGAACAGGGCAATATTATGCTCACCGAATACGCCGATCCCCAAAAAGGATTGCCGAGCAAAGTCACCCGTGTTGTTGGCGATCCGGATACGCCCGCAGAGGTCGCCGCAGGCATCGGCGACGATCTAACGACTCGTTACTCGTACAACCAATGGGGACAAAAAACTAGCGAAACCGATCCACGCGGCAACACCACCAGCACCATCTACGACAGCCAAGGCTATCCACGCCAAGAGATTGATGTCTTTGGCAACGCAACCACCTATTCGTTCTGGGAAGGCCAGCTTTACGGCACAAGTGATGCCGATGGTAACTCGACCTCATTTAGCTACGACGCCTTCGGCAACGTTAGCGGTATGACCCAATCGAACCCCGCTGCTGGCACCTCAACGTCGACGAGTTTCGTTTACAACACGTACGGCGACCTCGTCAGTACCACCGATGCGGATAACAACACCCGCACAATTGCTTACGACAATCTTGGACGTCAAACCGGCACATCGTTCGTTTGGAATGATCCACTTGGGATTCTTCCCAATCAAACACTGACCACCAGTGTCAACATGGGGCCCGATGGCAACGTCGATTCCTCGACGGATGCTCAAGGACAAACCTCTATCACGCTGTACGATGCCCTAGGGCGTGCCTACCAGCAGATCGATGCCAATGGCCGCGTGAGCGAGACCGTCTATGATAAACGCGGACTGGCAATTGAAACGCGAAGCGAAGGGGTGGATGAGCTTGGCAACGTGGTGCAAATGGTCTCACGCACCGTGTATGACACCTCAGGTCGCGCGATCTACTCGACTGGATCATTCCCGATCGGTACTGATCCGTCACAGATTACCGGCACACACACGATCTACGATGCCGAAGGACGAGTCGAAAAGTCCGAACAATTACTCGGCGTCGATATCGAACTCGTGGGTCAAGCATCCAACCTGTCATCGGTCCTGGCTTCCGCTGGTTCGGTGATTTCCTTCTCCTCGAGTGTCTATGATGATGCAGGCCGCGTCGTCGAAACCTATAGCGACACGGGGCTGCGATCGCAAACGCTGTATGGCCAATTTGGTGAGGTGGTTGAATCGCGTAACGAAGTTCCGCCTGCGTCGGGTGAGTCCCCATCGGCGGGCCACTGGATGGTCAGCCGCACGATTTACGATTCATTAGGTCGAGCGGTGATCTCGACCGATCGGTTCAAGGTGCCACTCGACACGCCGCTAGGCGAAGACCCGATCAGTGGTCCAGTGCCAACACAAATTACCAAGACAATCTACGATACGCGTGGACGCACAACCGCAACGGAACAGTACACCGGTGCCACGGTCTCTCTGACTCAGTTAAATACTCCCACTCTCCCCTACTCACCCGCTCCTATACTTGCCTCCTCTGGTACGCTGGATTCGGTCAGCGAAACGCTCTACGATGCTGCGGGCCGTGTGTGGCGAACGATCTCCGCACGAGTTCCCTTATCGACGCTCTCCGGCGTTGCGCTATCGCAAGCCGAAGCTCTCGAGGATTACCCGGTTCACGGATCGGGCACCGATCCCTACGCCAACTTTGATCCTGCCAACTACGGGCTCCAGACTGGCGACAGCCTCTCGCCAGGCATCATCAGCGATTCTTTGTTCGACACACGTGGTCGGCAATATGCCTCACTAGGTCAACCTCTCCCTGCCGCCGGTGTAGGCCTCGATCTAACCCTTTCACCCTTCACACTTCCCTCTTCAAACTTCTTAGTGCGACCGCGAACCGAAACGATCTACGATTCACTCGGCCAAGCCAGCGTCCAGCGAAGCGGGCTCGCTCAGGTGGAATCGACGACCGGTGTCTTCCAAAGCGTCTACGATGCCGACGCAGTCGATACGAAAACCTACACCGATGCCTTAGGCAATGTCTACCGCAGCGAATTCATTACCGGAGGTACCGTCAGCTACAACTCGACTGAGAAACGCACGGAACGTGTGGGTGCCAGCGTCCACTCCTACACGCTCACTCGCTTCGACAGCGAGAATCGTCCGGTTGCCGAAATGCAACAAACCGCCGGCGCGGTCACTGCCGTTTGGTCCGAGACCGAAAACAGCTTCGTGATCGATGGCACTTCCACCCCCATTCCCACCAAGTTGTATGTTTACGACGCGGACTATCGGCTGGTTGCCGTTGAACTGCCCGCAGTCGCCAATCCACTCAATTCGAACGCTGTGGAGCGGCCTCGCTACGAATATGCCTATAACGCCCAAGGCAACCAAACCCTGATCCGCGATCCGCTGGGACGTGAAACCCGCTTCTCCTTCACCGACCGCGGCCAGCAAGCAACGCGTACTCTGCCGCTCGGATTTGGCGACGATGGTGTCTTCGGCACTGGCGACGATCCCACCTTCACCGATCCCTATTCTGGCTCTCCTCTACCGTTATCGGGAGACGGACCTGGAGGACGGGCGGGGGCGCCGAACACCTTCACGGAAGGTTTCACCTATGACGAACGAGGTCGCCAGCGGCTACACGTTTCCTTCGAAGGCGTCGTCAGCGAGAACATTTACGATGATTTCGGACGCCTTACCTTCGTCAACTATTATGCGGATCAAACGGCGCTTGCTGGCAACACCATCTCGGAACGTTGGGGCTACGAGTACGATTCGTACGGCCGCAAGTCCGCCGCCATCCACTCCGTCAATAGCGGCGGCAGCTTCACGGTCGACCGCGTCGAAGAAACCTTTTATGATGAACGTGGCCGAGTCATCGCGGAATCCAGTCCGGAAGGGGTTCTGGGTTACAGCTATGACGCACAAGGCCGATTGAGCAGCACGGCCGTATTCGCAGCCGGTGATGATTTTGAAATCGATGATCCTGAACGAGTCACTAGCTATCGCTATGACCTGCTCGGTCGTTTAGTCTCGGTCCAAGAAGACAGTACGCCAGTGAACACCAGCGACGACCCGCAGTTGCAAACCGACTACGCCTTCGACCTCGCTGGCCGCATGGACACCACCACCATCAGCGATCCGAGCTCGGGCGAGTCCGTTACTAGCGATTACGACTATGATTCGCTGGGGCGTTTAGATACGCAAACCGACACGGACGAAAACAGCAACGTGTTGGCCGACTACGATTACACAGTGCGTGTCGATGGAAAACGCACCGCATTGGATGAGACCTTCTGGTTCGATGCCGATGACGACGGCGTTGTTGACGCGGGTGAACAGAAAACCACGAGCTACGACTGGACGTACGACGAGGTCGGCCGGTTAACTGATGAAGTCATTGACCACTGGGACAACAACTTCGATCAAACCGAAAGTTTTACGTATGATCTGACCGGCAATCGCATCCAACTCGATCGCGATCACGGTAACAACGGTGTCGATCAGGTCATCACCTACGACTACGACGCCAACGATCGGCTGTTTAACGAGATACTCGACGATCTTACTGCGACCAACGCCGACACGACGACCACTTATGGTTACGATCACACTCAGCAGACCAGTAAGACGGTCACAGCGAACAGCGTCACAATCAGCGTCCAACATTTTGCATACAACTTGCAAGGCCGCATGTCGGCCGTCGTCAACGAAGGCTACACCAGCGGCACGCTCTCATCGCGTGAGCGGACTAGCTACGGTTACGACAGCAAGTCCTACCGAGTCTCGACAGTTACCGAGACCGGTACTGCATCCGGAACAATCGCTGGTGAAACTTGGACACTACAATCGTCAACCGAGTTCTTGGCCGACAGCCACAATCATACCGGCTACACGCAAATCATCCGCGAAACCAAAGTCGAAAACGGTCACACGCTGATCACCGACTACACCTTCGGCAGCGATGAAATCTCCCAGCGCGTCCACGGTGCAAAAGCCGATGGTACACCCGTCGATGAAACGCTCGTCTTCGGCCATGACGGCCACGGCAGCGTGCGAGTTCTCTACGACATAGCCGCCACCGGTGCCAACCTAATTGAGCAAATCCTCACGTTCGCCGCCTACGGTTCGATGCTTGCGGTTCACAACGCCACTGGAACACTTCTCGGCACGAACGAATCGTTCGCCAAAACGTCACTCGGCTACAGCGGCGAACACTTCGACGCCAAGGCCCAACAGCAGTACTTGCGTGCCCGATTCTACAATCCGACGAACGGTCAGTTCAATCGGCTCGACCCGTTCGCGGGCAACACGCAAGACCCGCAGAGCTTGCACAAATACGCCTATGTGCATGGTGATCCAATTGGGAATGTCGATCCTACGGGAGAATTTTCTCTAGGTGGAATGCTCGCGTCGATCGCTATTGGGTTTGGTCAGGTGGCACAGGAACTGACATCAGGGGCGCTCATAATTGGCTTGTTGGAGACTGGCGGAAAGGCGGGTTTTGCAGCCCGTGACGCTGGGCTGCTTATGATCGCAGAGGGCAGATTTGACGTCGGCTTCATGTTGTTTAATCTGGGATCCCGAATTGCAAAGCTAACTCTCGATGTGATCGACATAGTTGATACGGCTATTGGTTTTCTAACGCTCGGCGCGGCTGCGACGATCGCGGGTTATGCATTGGTCAAACACGGGCCTGAGCTAGCGGATAACCTCTTTAGTCTAGCCAAGAATTTTCGTTCAAAACGAAAGCCTGGCCAGGTGAATCTTGGGCTGTGTTTTGCCTCTGACACTGTTGTCACGACCGCCGAGGGCAAAAAGGCGATCTGCGACATCGCGGTGGGTGAACGCGTACTAAGTTACGACTTTGGGAGTTCCGGGTGGAGCTACAACAGTGTCACGAATACGAGCGCATCCCAATACACCGGCAAGCGAGTTAAACTTTCGGTAGGTGAAACGCATATCGAATGCACTGCTTACCATCCGTTCTGGGTGGTTGCAGGTGAAGATCTTGCGTCTCGACCAGTTCCTCGAGAACTGTGCAAAGGTGAAGACGAAGGACTTGGTACTGTTGGCCGTTGGGTGAACTCACACGATCTGCGAGTCGGCGATCAAGTGATGTCACCGAGCGGCGAAATATCGACGATAGAAATAGTCGAAGTAAATGATGTTGAGAACTTCAGCGTTTGCAATCTGACAGTGGAGAAGACGCACGTTTACACAGTCGGAAATTCCCAAGTTGTTGTTCACAACACATCGGGCTCAAGTATCGGCGGACAATTTCCTAGCTTTGGTTCCAGCAGGCTACGTCCAAATCAATTGCCTGATTCGCTTGCGGATGAGTTGGCCACAGCATCTGCGAATGGCGTAAGCCCAATAAAGGTCGGTGATCCGGGATTTGATGAAGTTGTCAATTCCGGGACCGTCAAATGGGCCGTTGATGAAGCAGGAGATCTTTGGGTTATACCAGCGGTGAAGAACGGCGAAGAAATTTCGCACGCCGTACTTGTCGGTGGACGCCCAGTTAAAGCAGCCGGACAAGCAGACGTCGCTGGGACTCCTGGAACGTATCTTGGCCTAGACATCACGCCTCATAGTGGCCATTACAACAACGGTGCTTCAGCTGCCGACAATGCAGAAACTGTGGCGATCGGCATTGAAGCGTTTGGAAAAACCGGCATCACATTTTAGGCGAACGAACATGAAACAGGAAATCAAGCGATGGACAATCGCACAGCATGGAATTCTTGATCTGGACAACGTGCAGGCTCTATTTGGAAAAGAGGTAAAGACGCACGTTGCTTCGCGAGAATATCCTGCTGGAACAAAGTTCACGGGAGTAATGAAGAGGTGTACTTGCTTTGTAGTATCTGGCGAATGCGAATACCGCTTCGCTAACACCGAGTTCCGACTTTCTGAAGCCGAGTGGACGGAGCTCGAGGCAGGGGATTATCAGTTCGCAGTAGTTGGAGACTCTCCTGTGAAGCTTATCCTTGCGTGGTTGCTTGTGGCAGAGTAAATCGGAAGGAGAAGTCTTACGGTGTCAGGGAAGCTTCGCTAGGGTCAGACTTGGGAGGGGTCGCTTCGCTGGGGTCAGACGCGGGATTCGGGATTCAAGATCAATCGCGAGTCACGAAGTGACCGCAGCGACGACACGACGTCGTCGCAATCTTCGGCACGATGCCGCCACGCGCAACTTGCAGACGGGATTCGCCGAAGACACGGCGATCATGGACGATCGCCGCATGACGGGCCGCGGTGCCTGGATGGCAGTCGGGGCGGAGGGCAGGATGCCCGGAGCCACGACCGGCGCAGCCGCCCAGCGGCCAGCGAAGGCGTGCCAAGCGGAGGGCAAGGAGAGTGAGGGGGCAGGCTCGCGCCGGGGTCAGGCCTTGTGTTCGGTGTTCAGGTGAAGTTGAAGTTCAATATTTGCAGCCTCTTGGCGCCACCGCGAGGACTCCTTGTGCCGTTGTTCCGCTCGACGGACCAGATTCGATACACTGTCCACGCCTGACAGACCAAACCTCGTCCCCAACTCTCGTAGAGTGTCCGGCGACCATCGTCGGCATAGCCAGGCCGCCAGGCCGCCATGTCGCGGCCCGCTGCGGCGCTTCGGAACACAGCGTAGTCCGCGCAGAGATTTAAGTGGATGTACCGACTCAGTGTCCAGTAATAGCCCGCATCTTCAACCAGAATGGCGTTGTAGCGTCCCTGATAGAGATGTCCGGTTCGCTGGTTCGGTTTGGCATACCAGTTGGCATACCCGGAAAGCCAATGCTGCATGCCGCGAGCCAAATTGGGCTCGGGAGGTTGGATCAGGGCATGGATATGATTGGGCACGAACACACGTTACCATTTGATGTTGCGTCCGCTTGTCGATGAAGAAATTGATGTAATAACAATTGCCTGCACCTGCGTTAAGTGGCGTTGCAACAGGGGAATGGTCGGGAGCCGTTTTGGTTGACTGGGGGAACTGGCGGCGGTAGGTTGGTTTATCAATTCCAGTTTCGGAGCTTGATCGATGCCCATAACTCCGCATTCCGACTTTTCCGATGAGTTCTACCTTGCTCTGAATCGCGGAAACGGGCGGATGCCTCTATCTCATATGCACGCCATCTACGAAGTTTTTGATCGGGCACTCGATGATCAGCTCCACAAGTATCCTGTCGACTTGTTCGCCTATCAAATACACGAAGGCAAATAATGGATGAAGCTGTGACTACCGATCCCAGTGCAGCAGAGCAATGGAAACTTCGCGTTGAGACCCTCCGACGAAACCAATTTCGTCGACAAGGGAACCTTCGGGCACTTCGCACATTGCCGCGATTGAGCAGTGATGCGATTTTATGTGTGATGGTTGTCTATAACGAGACACTTCGTTTGCCAGACACGTTGCGGCATTACCGAGAAATCGGCGTCGATCGGTTTGCGGTGATTGACAACTTGTCGAATGATGGAACCGTTGAGTATTTGCAACAACAACCCGATTGCGATATCTATCAGATGGAAGACGAATTTCGCAACTCCGCAGGTGGAGCGGGATGGCGATCCGGTGTGATTCACTCTTTCTATGGTTGCAATCGATGGGTGATCATCACAGATGCGGACGAGCATCTTGTCTACGACAGTTTTGAAACCAAGTCGTTGCGAAATTTGATCCAACATCTCGAAGAGCATCATCTATCGGCATTTCCTTGTTTAATGATTGATATGTACTCCGAACGGGGAATTCTAACAGCGGTTCATGAGCCTGAGAGGCGGTTGTTAGACACTTGCCGTCAGTTTGATGGAAGTGGCTACTCTCAAACCTATGTCGAGATGACTCCAACCACGCCAGCTTGGGTTCGGTGGGCAGGTGGACCTGCAGAGCGATATCTAAATGCTCCACGCGGTTGGCTTTCCAAGGTGCCGCTGATGTATTGGGAGTCCGATTCGTGGAGTATCAACCCGCACGTTGCCTATCCGTTTGAAAAGAATTTTTGTGAACCCTGGGGTGGTTTGATGCACTTCAAATGGCTCTCCGATTTTGCAGATCAAGTCAGCATCGGGGTTGCTCGCAATCAATACGCAGAGAATTCAAAAAAGTACCGGCTGTTCCAGCAGGCAATTGCCCAGCATGGCGATTTAAATTTTGTCAGCGAGCGGACACAAACCTACGAGTCCTCGCAGTCGATGGTCCGAACAGGGCTTGTTAGTAAGATTTTCTGACGTTGGGCGGCTTGGGAAATTGCCGCAGGATCGGCGACGAACCCACGCTCTTAATCTTGGGGGGATTCACGTCCAAACGGACCATTCAAGTTGTGCGTTCTGAGGCGAGATCTCCAACAACTTAGTCACATCATCGAAACTAGCCCCGCCCAAATTGATAACCCAATTGGGAGTGACACTGGAATACGCCGCTCCACCGATCTGTATTCCCATGAAACGGCGCATTCCATGCGGTTCATCAACCCGACAAAACGTTGTTCCAGCATTAGGGAAACGCAAGTCTTGGTATCGTTGCGACACGCTAAGACGCTGTTGGATTCTTTGGCGTACGATCGCATGTGGGGATGGCGTGAACTGTAACATGGCCCCCAACACGACCCATTCGGGATGCTCGTGAAAAATCGACTTGCGGTACCCAAACACGCATTGCTCAGCCGATAATCGCAGTTCAGCCTTTTTTAGCATGTCGAATACGTCGACGTAGACAACAGCTTGGGAGATCGAAAGATTGAATTGTTCGCCTCGCCCCGCGTTCATGTAAATCGCCCCACCTAACGTACCCGGAATCGAAGCAAAGTATTCAAGACCACCAAGATTGGCACGGCCAAGAGTGTTCACGATGCGCGGCATAAGGCATCCAGTCTCAACATAGCAGCGGTCTCCAATCACTTGAAAGCCGCGACAACTTTTCGTGCATACTACAGGAATGTCGATTGGATGATCGGAAACCAAGAGGTTTGAACCGTTTCCAAGCACTCGGCAGCAATCGAGTTGAACCAGCAATTCAACCAATGATGGAAGGCTCTTCGGGTGTAATTGTTGCGCCCGGCCTCCAATTTTCAGTGTCGTGTGGTCGATGAGAAAGCTGATATCTCTGGTCAAGTTCATTACAAACGGCTTTCCATTGGTTCATGTGGTCATCGCACTTTTGGGCAATTTCGTCGTAGGGCCATTGCTCCCGAACTCGCTGAATCGAATGACCCCAACACGCCTCGGGAAGGTCAAAGTCCGCAACGATTTCGCGGGATTTTCTACGTCGATCTCGGATGAGACATGGTGTGCCACCACGTATGCATGCTAAAAGGCTATGGGTTCGGTAGACAACAGCCGAGCTCATTTCCCGATGGGCGGCAAACCAAGAAATTGGATCCAGTTGTTGGTTGTCAATTTCCCCGTCGACCAAGTCAAAACAAACGTCGGCATCGAGGCCGATAGCGGGGGCCTGAAAGTGGTAGGCAAACGTTGGGTCGGGTAGAATCCCGGCGAAATCGATATGCAATTGCCTTAGGTTGTTCGCCGTGTGGCGGTCGCGAACATAAATCAAATCAAACCGGATAAGCAAGCGTTGAATTTCACTTTGCAATGCTGCAGGACAACTAGTGAAACTGGTCGGTCCACTCGACACCGCCAAAGCAATCAGCGGGATCTCTATTCGATCGCCGAAAAAATGATTAGGAAACGTAAACAGGTATGGATACTTGAATCCCGAGTGAGAAAATTTCCATACCTCGTCACTTCCAACAAACAAATGCGAGTAATTCGAATTGACATGGGCAGCTATATCGGCAAATTCAGAATACGGTTGCGAAAGCGGCAAATCGCTTTGGAAACCGCTAGATCCTGATCGGGTTTCGGCTTCCAGTCGACGCTCAAATAGAATGCCTTTTCCACCCAGCATCTTCAAAAGACAGTATCCCTGCAGTAATGCCCCTTCGTTTGCTTGGTTGTCAAAGATTGTCGCTAATCCAATCATCTCTTCTCAGCTAATTAGGGTGGCGAACTGCTTCATAGTATACGCCGAGCAGTCGACAGTGTAACGGATGTAAGCACTATAGGTGTAACCGTCCGAAAGGCGGTTTTCGCGGCCGACTTGTGTTGAGCGGCTTGGCGAACGATTCGAGTCAGTGGCATTAGCGATTCCGTTTGCAACACACCGCACCCGCGTCAGCAAATTTTTTTTGCAAATGACTGTGCAATCAACCATCTGCCATGCGATGAATTTTGAATTTTTACGCGTCAATATTATTTTCTTTGTTTGCACCTCAGGTGCGACTACGGACGACGATAAATAAGTACAAACCAGACAAAGTTTTCAAGTAACTAAATCTTTTTGATTTTCTCGCTACATATAGGTGATGGTGGCTGTTGTAGCTGCTGGTGTTTACCTATTCCTCTTTTTTGAGACGGAGGTGCGACGGTGTCGCATGTGGTGCAGATTCAGACTCAGGTTCGAGACGCTGCGGCGGTTCGGGCTGGGTGCAAACGACTGAAGCTCGATGAGCCAGTCGAAGGCGACGTGAAGCTTTTTAGCGAGACCGTCACCGGGCTCGCGGTTCAGCTTCGTGATTGGCGGTATCCGGTCGTGTTCCAAACGTCGACCGGTGAAACCAAGTTCGACAACTACGAAGGCCATTGGGGCAAG
>NZ_ANOG01000572.1 GCF_000346295.1 Rhodopirellula maiorica SM1
TGCAGGAAAAGCTCAGCGATACAGGCGAACGAGCCAATCGCATAGCGTGATCAATGCGATTGCCAATCCGGTAATCGCTGCGGATTTTTGATATCGCATGACATCCAAACGGGGATTGATGAAGCAAGCCGCTGATACCAGCACGACCATACAAGCCACAATCGCAAGCAAGAAGCCGCCCACATTCGCTTGGACACTTTGCCACCAATGACCATGGGTAAAGTGAGACCAAGAGGTCGTCATCCCGCATGCAGGGCAGCGAATCCCAAAAATAATTCGGGACGAGCATGGGGGAAGGCCGAGCTGTTGATGTGTCCCGAGCCCTTGCTCACTCGGTCGAAGCTGACTCGCGGTAATTAACAAGCAAAGCGGCACGATTCCGATCAGCAGTGTGAACCCTCGTAAAACCCCGTATTTTACTAGCAAAACCCGCTCCCAAACCGCATACCGATCCCCTTACGCGTGTTAACTGAAAGAGAAAATGAAAAGAATTTTCACGAAACGTTCAACAGCCGTTGACGCAACAGGAAATCACACGTAAATTCTCCGCCTTCCACCTGGGCGAACAATCGCTCCGGGACAAGAGTGTTCTAGCGTGCCTGGCTAGCGTAAACAACAGCCAAGCATGACGACGACAAAACAAATCCCTTTATCCTATTTTTCGACGGACTTGCGATCGTGTCAGCCGGTGCTAGTGAGGTTATCCGAATTCGTATGGAGGCATACGATCACTCTGTGCTGGATATTAGTGCACAGGAAATCGTCGATACGGTAAAGCGTACACACAGCGAAGTACATGGACCGATTCCATTGCCAACTCGCATTGAGCGATACACGGTATTGTCGGGCCCTTTTGTAAATAAGAAATCTCGGCAACAATACGAGATCCGGACGCACAAGCGTCTCATTGACATTGTCCAGGCTACTGCCAAGACGATCGAAGCACTAAACAAATTAAGCCTTCCGGCCGGTGTTGATATCAAAATCAAGGCATCAGCACGCTAAAGCCGACTGGTCAATCGCCGAGCGGGACTGCCTGTTGTCCAAAACAAAGGGCAAGTCTTCCGAAACCCTCTAGCGTTTCGTTGGTTGTTCCCCGGCAATATTTGCACTCAGTTTTAAGAAGCAACGGTTTCCGAAATGAACGGAAGTCGATTCGATAACCACAGAGCCTCGCCTCGCACATCAGTTGCGACGCATCTCAAGCACTGCAGGTTCGTCTCGACGATCTTGGGTTCCAAAACACGAACGACGGACGTCCCGCGGAATAACGGGGCGAGATGAAAGATATGTCACCATCAATTCTCGGCAGAAAGGTCGGGATGACTCAGGTCTTCCTGGAAGACGGCACGTCGGTACCGGTAACGGTTATCCAGGCGGGCCCCTGCCATGTCCTGCAACTTCGTAGCGAAGAGCGTGACGGTTACCGAGCAGTTCAATTGGGATTCGAAGATAAACCACGCCGCCTCGCGATTCGCAGCGAGCGAGGGCACGTCGCCAAGCTAGACAGCAAGCGAAGCAAGAGTCGCGCCGCCGCAGGCGTTGAAGCGACTGCCAAGGCAGGTTGCGAGCCGCAACGATACATCCGCGAATTCCGAGGCGAAAGCGAACTCGAAGTTGGTGCAACCGTAACGGTTGACCAGTTCGCCGAAGTCAAGAAAGTCGACGTTACCGGCACAAGCAAGGGTCGCGGTTACGCGGGTGTCATGAAACGACACAACTTTGCTGGCCAACGAGCGTCGCACGGTGTCAAGAAGTGTCATCGTTACGCGGGTAGCACGGGCTGTTCGGCAGCACCGAGCCGCGTTTTCAAGGGCCTGGCGATGGCAGGTCAATACGGCAACACAAAGACGACTGTACGAAACCTGGAATTGGTACGCATCGACGCCGAGAACAATTTGTTGCTCGTCCGTGGTGCCGTTCCTGGCCCCAACGGTGGTTTCGTTTCGGTCCGCCAAACTAACAAGGTGGGTTAAAGCATCCGATGGCATCTCTAACCATTTACAATGCTACCGGCGGCGAAGTCGGTCAGTACGATATTGATACCGAAACAATCGCGAACCGCGTCAACAAGCAATTGTTGCACGATGTGGTTGTGATGTACCAGGCAAACAAACGCCAGGGATCACACAACACTCGGACTCGCGGACAAGTGAGCGGCACAACCAAAAAGATGTACCGCCAAAAAGGAACGGGCAACGCTCGTGCCGGCAGCAAGCGAACCAATGTTCGCCGTGGCGGCGGTGTGGCTCGAACCGTGAAGCCTCGCGACTACAGCTACCGACTGCCTAAAAAGGCGATTCGGTTGGCGACTCGCATGGCAATCCGCTCGAAGATCGATGACGGCGAAGTACTGGTAATCGACAACCTCGGCTTTGAAAAGCCGAAGACAAAAGAGATGGCAACGATCCTAAAGGCCCTGGGGCTGGAAGGCTCGAGCACTTTGGTTGCCACCGCCGACCAAGACATGGTTGTTTACAAGAGCGGCCGCAACATCGAAGGCGTTAGCGTCCACCCGGTTCGCGACCTGAACGCGTTGGAAGTCTTGCGTCCCAAGCGGATGTTGGTCACCAAAGACGCGATGGACAAGATCAAAGACGGAACATTCGCTGGTACACAAGCCAGTGCCGAGTAAGGGGGAAAGCCCTACTCGCAAGCGAGCGATCCCGCGGCATCCATCCGCGGATCGAACTGTCGCAACCGCAGAACAAACAACGTATTAGCCGAGCGAAGAAACCATGGCACACATTACACCACCCGCACCCACAAGTCCGATCGAGCTGGAACCACACCAGGTTCTGCTTCGCCCGCTCGTGACTGAAAAAGGGGTTCACCGGGCAACCCGAAACAACCAATACGCTTTCCAAATTCACCGCGACGCTACCAAGCTGGACGTGAAGAAGGCTGTCGAGACTCTGTTCAACGTCAAGGTTGAAAAGGTTCGCACGCAGACGCGGAAGGGCAAAACACGTCGCTATCGTTTCCGTGCCGGCCGCACCGCGGACTGGAAGAAGGCAATTGTCAAGCTCGGTGAAGATCACCGCATCGACTTCTTCTAGCACACACCGCAGCAGCCCGATTGCTGCGACCATCGAATATCACTGACCACTGCAAACTGTTAACTGCTGACTGAATCATCATGGGAATCCGAGTCTACAAACCGACAAGTGCTGGACGCCGAAACGCGTCAGTAAGCGACTTTGCCGATTTGACTCCTGGTGCCAAGCCAGAGCGAAATTTGCTTCGACCGAAGCGAAAAACGGGCGGCCGCAACAACCAGGGCAAGATCACAGCACGTCACCGCGGTGGCGGTCACAAGCAAAAGTACCGCGTCATCGATTTCCGTCGTGCAAAAGACGGGATGCCTGCGGTCGTCGATTCCGTACAATATGACCCTAATCGTTCGGCGCGTATCGCATTGCTGAAATACGCTGACGGCGAGAAGAGTTATGTGGTTGCCCCTGCTGGATTGAAAGCTGGCGATACCGTACACAATGGCCCCGAAGCCGCTCCTGTCGTAGGCAACTGTTTGCCGCTGAAGTTTATCCCACTGGGAACTTCGGTGTGCTGCATCGAGTTGCGTGCCGGACGGGGTGCCACGCTCTGTCGATCTGCTGGAACGCAGGCGACGTTGATGGCTCGCGAAGCTGATTGGGCTCAAATTTCATTGCCAAGCGGTGAAATCCGTCGTATTCCAAGTGTTTGCCGAGCGACCATCGGTCAGGTTGGCAACAGCGACCACATGAACGTTCGGCTTGGTAAAGCAGGTCGTTCACGATGGTTGGGACGTCGTCCGCACGTTCGCGGTACCGCGATGAACCCGATCGATCACCCGCACGGTGGTGGTGAAGGTCGAACCAAGGGCGGCCGTCATCCAGTTAGCCCTCAAGGCAAGAGTGCCAAGGGTGGAGCGACTCGCCAGAAACGCAAACCAAGCAACAGCTCGATCGTACGCCGACGCAAGAGTCGTCGTTATGGCCAGCTGAAGCTACACAAGTAAGACATTCACCAGGAACACTTTCCTCTGGGTTCAAAGCAGCGTTGGTTTGAGCCTGGCATTTTGAAATTGATTGATTTATGAGCCGCAGCAGCAAAAAAGGCCCGTTCGTCGACCCGAAGTTGTTCTTCAAGGTCCAAAAGCAACTCGATGGTGGACGTGCCGAACCAATCAAGACTTGGGCTCGTGCTTGCACGATCGTTCCTGAGTTCGTGAACATCACGTTCATGGTTCACGATGGCCGCAAGCACGTGAAGGTGCTTGTTTCCGAAGACATGGTTGGACACAAATTAGGCGAATTTGCTCCGACGCGTACCTTCAAGGGTCACGGCGGCAAGGGCGGCAAGAAGTAACACGTTGGTGTAACCGAACACGAGATAAGTTATGGCAAGTTTCACAGCACATTACCGGAACGCGAGAATCAGCGCACAGAAAGTGCGTCTTCTGGCGAACTTGGTCCGAGGCATGTACGCCGACGAAGCACTTGACACCCTCAAGTTCCAACCCCAGCGTGGGGCTCGGATGCTCGAGAAGTGCATCAAGAGTGCAA
>NZ_ANOG01000573.1 GCF_000346295.1 Rhodopirellula maiorica SM1
ACAGTCTTAACGAATTCCAGTGCAAAAATCGCATCTGCTGGATCTGCGTCGCTACCGCGACTTGATCCGGCCTACCATCGATCGCTAACACAACGAGCCCCACCGGTGAGCCGGCTCAATAAATCAACAAGCCGTTTGCCGGAACCGCTATCCCATGGCGGCTTAGCCGAGTAGCTCTGATGCAACCGAGTCGGCAAATAGGATTCCTTGTTCGCTCAAGCGGATGTGGTTGCCCTGTCGCTGTAGCAGGCCTTGCGACATCAACTTTTCAATCGCGTCACCGCACTCGCTGTGCAAGTCGATCTTGGTTTCGCGAGCGAGTTCCGCGATGTCGATACCGTCGATCATGCGGATCCCAAACGCCGCGCGTTCACGTGCGTATTGCAGCGGAGTGATCGCGTCGGATTCAGCGACGGGGGATTCATTTCGCTCGATTCGTTTCAGATACGTCGTCGTGCTGCGATGGTTGACTTCACGGTGCCCGTTGACAAAGCGTGCAGCGCCAGGGCCGGCGGCGTACCAGCCTCGCCCTTGCCAATAGGCAAGATTGTGGCGACAACGAAACCCGGCACGAGCAAAGTTGGAAATTTCGTAGTGACGGAGTCCCCTCGCGGACGAACGTTCACGCGTCATCGTATACATCGCGACCTCGGTCGCCTCGTCCACTCCGTCCAAGCGACCGGCGCGTTGTGCCGTCCAAAATGCCGTGCCTTTCTCGAACGTTAACGCGTATGTCGACAAATGATTGATCGGCAAATCCAACGCGGTTTGCAAATCCGCTTGCCAATCCGAAACGGTCTCTTGCGGTGCTGCAAAAATTAAGTCAATCGAAACGTTGCCAATCCACTTGGCCGCTAGCTCGATCGCCGCGGCGGCTTGAGCGGCGGTGTGGCTGCGCTGCAGCACTTTCAATTTCTGAGGGTTAAACGACTGCACTCCCAAACTAATACGGTTGATGCCATGGTCGGCCAGCAGACGCAGTTTCGGTTCGTCGATGTCTTCGGGATTGGCTTCGACACTGCGCTCCGCTTGGTCGGTCAAACTAAATCGCAACTCGATCTGCTGAAGCAGCCATTCGAGCTGAGCGGCATCGAGATGCGTCGGAGTCCCGCCGCCTAGAAACAGAGTGTCAATCCGGGGCCGATCCAGCTGCGCGAGTTCTCGATCGATTGCGGTCAAAAACGGCTGAACCAAATCATCGCGGTCCGCGATCACCGAAAAGTTGCAATAGCCGCAGCGATGTCGACAAAACGGAACGTGAATGTAAGCCGAACGAGGTGTCGGCCAAGTCCAACCCGAATGTGGATGTGAAACAGACTGCATGTTTAGAGCCACAGTTTCATACGGCCACCGAGAGCATCGGGAAGTGCTTTCTGAGCGAGTCGCTTTACTTGCGAGTCGTTGTAACGCGTGCTGAGGTGAGATGCGATAATCAGTTCGTTCTGAAAACGGTCGGCACGTTGCCGGTAATCGTCGATGTGCATGTGACCATGCTTGTGTATTTTTTCTTTGCGATGCTCTGGCGCGACAAATGTCAATTCGCTGACCAACGTCTTAGCTTCGTAAAAGACGGGGTTGTTATCGAGCCCCGGTGGCGATGTGTCACCGGTATAGGCGAACACCGGCACCCGCGTCTCTTCGGTGATTTCGGTTCCCGCCAATTTGAGATCGCGGATCTTGTCGCCCTCGAGCCCCTGGAATTCGGGTTTCAATTTGTGACGACGCTGGTGGATCACAAAACCGAGCGAATCGATCGTGTGTCGTGTTTTTAGCGACGTGACAATGTACTCGCGGCTGATCGAGGTTTCGTCGCCGGGCAGCAAACCGATCAATTCGCATGGCATCGCACCTCGATCGAGACGGCGGAACAACTGCAACATGTCCCACGTGGTGTCCACTGCGGAATCGGGAAGGTAGATCACTGGCGGATCCATCTTCATCATCCGCCGTCGCGATACGTAGGCAGGTAATGCGGCGATATGGTCGAGATGTGCGTGCGAGATGAACATGGTGGGCGTGCCCATGAAATCCCACGGTTGCCCGCCACAATCGAACAAGACCTTCAGCTCGTTGACTCGCCAATACGTTTGCACGGCCGCTCGTGAGTAGCCTTCGATGGTCAGACCATTGTGGACGTGAGAAAGAACAGGAAGGTTTTCAACCATCGGGCCGCGGCAATCAGTGCAAAATGTGAAGGAACTTGTCTAGGCCCGAACAAGATATCGTGAAGCGTTCGTTTGCTGTACCGGACACGATCCGCGACGTTAACGCATTCGGATCGGCATGTTGCTCGCTTCAATCGCTTTGGTGCCGTAGTTATCCACTTCGTTGACATTCAGACTTTCGGAATAGTTCGCGGTGCGGACGACATAGATATCGCCGTGTTCGTGCTGCAAGACTGCGGCACCGTGGTGCCGGGTCAATTCCAGCGTCGCCAAAAACCAGCCAATCAGCGATGATTTGTGGATCCCGCCGGTGACCAGGTCCATCAAATGCACTTGTTCGGATGTTTGCAGACGTTCGTGAATTCGCTGCATATAGACGTGAATCGGCGTGTCGTCGTAAACGACTTCGGTCGCAGGCGGGCCTGCGGCTTCGCGCATGATTCGCCCAAACGCGCTGACCAAGTCCCAGATTTCCAGGTCGACGATCGGTTGATCGCCCAAATCGACGCGGCGGGTCGGCAGATCGTCCGACATCCGCTCGTACCGCTGCTGCCACCGACTGCCCATTTCGTCAAGAATCGAGGCGGCATCGCGGATTTCTTTGTACTGCAGCAACCGTTCAATCAGCTCGGACTGCGGATCGACAATCTCTTCTTCGTCGTTGTCTTCGACAATTTTCGGCAAAACCGCCTGACTTTTCATCTCGACCAAGGTGGATGCCAAGTCGAGGAAATCACCCACATCGCCTAGGTCCAACTCTTGCAAAATGTCCATGTAGCCGAGGTACTGATCGACAATTTTGGACAATGACACCTCCGGCAGCGACACCTCTTGGCGGCGAACCAGGTAGAGCAGCAGGTCGAGTGGGCCACGATATGCTGGCAATTCAACACGAAAATTCATGGTTTTGCCGAAGTCCCAGACGGTGCGAATGGAGAAGATGGGGGAAGATGACCAGCGCAATACGTGTCGCTGCGTGACTCACATTAGCTTAGCAACCAAGTTCGCTCTAGACACGTTTTTGTGGTCATTTGCTGCGTTTTCGCGTGAACATCCCGCTGCCGAGACCTGTCCTCGCCGGTGGCGTCGCCCCAGCATAGGTCAGGATTCCCTTCGGAGTGTGTCTAAGCCCTTGTTGGTTTTTGTCGCCAAAATTATCATGCTACGCTCGACAAAGCGGTTCAATCCAAATCCTCGTAGATGACGACACCCCCCATCTGATGAGCAACGACAACCAGCGGCATGTGCTCAGTGCACTTGTCCAAAACGTTCCAGGCGTTCTGGCCCACATCTCCGGCATGCTTGCCTCACGCGGATTCAATATTGATTCGCTTGCGGTGGGTGAAACCGAAAACAAGCAACTTTCACGCATGACATTTGTCGTCGTGGGCGACGACCGCGTGCTCGAACAGGTCGGCAAGCAGTTGGAAAAGATCGTCACGGTCGTCCAAGTTCTTGACGTCAGCAGTCGTGATTTCGTCGAGCGTGATTTGTTGTTGATGAAGATCAAAGCCCCTGCCGGTCCGGTTCGCAGCGAAATTCGTGAGCTCGTCGATATATTCCGCGGCAAGATCGTCGATGTCGGTCCAAACGAAGTGATGGTGGAGATCAGCGGTCGCGAAAACAAGGTACAAGCGTTCATCGAGCGAATGCGGCCTTACGGGATCACCGAACTGGCTCGTACCGGTCGTATCGCGATGGTTCGCAGCGACGCCGGTTCGCCGCGGCTCAGTGATTCGCCCAAAGTGGTATCGGTCTAACGATTCGACGTTCTACCGCTCCCCACCATTATTCCAAGTTTTGAAACACATAATCAGACTTTCCCCTTACTCAACAACCCAAAGATTTGAGCCCCGTTATGGCTGCTACGATTTACTACGAAAACGATGCGGATTTGTCTCACCTCAAAGGCAAGACCGTTGCAATTCTTGGCTACGGTTCGCAAGGCCACGCACAGGCTCAAAACCTTCGTGACAGCGGATGTGACGTGATCATCGGGCAACGCCCCGGATCGGCAAATTACGATTTGGCCGTTTCGCACGGCTTCAAGCCAATGTCGATCGACGAAGCGACCAAAGCCGCCGACGTCATCAACGTCCTGCTTCCCGATGAAGTTCAAGGCGACGTGTATCGCCAACAGATCGAGCCGAACTTGAAGCCCGGCAACGTCCTGATGTGCTCGCACGGTTTCAACATTCACTTTGGACAAATCGAGCCTCCGAAGGGAATCGACACATTGTTGGTCGCTCCGAAAGGCCCGGGCCACTTGGTGCGTAGCGAATACGAAAAAGGTGGCGGCGTTCCTTGTTTGATCGCCCTAGGCGAAGGTGCAGCGGAATCCACCAAGCAAATCGGTTTGGCCTACGCCAAGGCGATCGGCGGAACGCGTGGTGGCGTGATCGAAACCACGTTTGCCGAAGAAACCGAAACCGACTTGTTCGGCGAACAAGTGGTTCTGTGCGGTGGCGTTAGCGAATTGGTGAAGGCCGGCTTTGAAACGCTTGTCGAAGCAGGCTACCAGCCCGAAATGGCTTACTTTGAGTGCATGCACGAATTGAAGCTGATCGTCGATTTGTTGTACGAAGGCGGTTTGAGCTACATGCGTTACAGCATTAGCAACACGGCCGAATATGGTGACTACGTCAGCGGTCCACGCATCATCACCGACGAAACCAAGGCTGAGATGAAGAAGATTTTGACCGAAATCCAACACGGCGAATTCGCTCGCAAGTGGATCTCGGAAAATCGTGCCGGTGCACCTTTCTTCAAGGCGACTCGTCGTTTGGAGCGTGAGCATGGCGTCGAGCAAATCGGCCGTGGTCTTCGCCGCATGATGACTTGGATCGACGAAAAGGAAGTTTGATCCATGGCATCGTCAGATCCATTACCGGTGCTTCGAGTTGCGGATCTGACGCAGATGCAGATCGATAGGGTTCAGCGTTGGCACGCTGAACCGATCGGTCATTCATTCTCAGGGATCTTGGGACTTGTTTGCGACCAACATGCCACCAACTTTCGGTTGTGGCACGAGGAGGACAAGGCACGCAGTCCCACCGCGACCGATGCGGAAATTGCCGCGGTCAAACGTACGATTGATGGTTTGAATCAGCTTCGTCACAACCAGATCGAAAAGGTGGATGACGCGATTTCCGATGCCATCGCGGCGGCAGGCATTTCGGTCGCCGCAGACGCACCGATCAACACCGAAACGCCGGGCAGTGTGATCGATCGACTGTCGATCCAATCGCTGCGTTTGTTTCATTACGGTGAACAGTGTGATCGCAGTGATACCGAGCCCGAACATCGCGAGAAAGTCGCCCAGCGGCTTGCCGTTTGCGAGACCCAACTAGAAGATTTGTCGTTGTCATTACAGCAATTGTTGGATGATATTTTCGCGGGACGAAAACGTCACAAAACATATCGTCAGATGAAAATGTACAACGATGCCTCGCTAAACCCCGCGATCTACAACTCTGGTCGTTCGTAGTCGCGATGCCGGTGCCTCTGCGGTGCTGCGTCGCGACGTAGATTCTGTAGAGGGTGCAAAGGGTGGCGCCACATTACTAATGCGGGCGGCTTTGGTTGTAGAGTTCTCGGATCTCGAAATCGGACAACGCACGGCCAAACATCGCAAATTCATCGATTCGGCCGTTCAAGTTGCGAACCGGTTCGTTGTCATATTTTCGCTCAGGGCTCCAGTTCCCTAGCTCCGCTTTTCCAAAACGAATCTTCGTGACTGGTGCCTGTGGGGCATTGGGCTCGCTGCCTACTCGGAGGTCAAAACGTGCAACCCGTTTGCCATCGAGATAGTGAGAAAGCGATTGCGATTTCTTGTCGACCACGACTGCGAGGTGGATCCAACGTCCGAGGTCCTCGTAACTAAGCACGGGCTCGCTTACAAAAATACGACGTGGCGAATCGGCCACTTTGATCCCGGCGTCGATCTCGCCCGTCCATTTGACCTGCCAGTGCAAATGGCCATCGTCATAACGATCGGTTAGGAAGATCGAGTTAAAGTGTCGGTCAAATCCATCGAGTCGGAGCCAGGTGGTCATCGTCACGTTATCGAATTCACCGGGGATATTCAGTCGCACTCGGTCGCTTGGTTTCTTAAATTCAAGCGACGGTTTAAGTTCCCAGCGACCTGTGCTTACTTCGCATCCCACGATCGAGCCATCAATCGCGTTATTGCCTTTGTCTTTCAGCAATTGCGGGTTTTCGCTTTGCGAATCAAAGTCATAAAACAAAACAAGGTCTTTGTCCCGTTGAATTTTCTTTCGGTAGTCGGACCAAACTTGATAGCTTTTTTGCTCCTGTTCCGTTTTTCGTAAGCTCAAGTCTTTATTGTTCGTAAACTGGCTGGTGTCCGACTCGATCCTTTTCCATTCTTTGTTGTCCTTTTGTCGAAGCCCTTCACCAGACGACACCATTTGCGGTGAGTCGTCGCCGAGCCGCGAATGAACGTGGACCTCCCCATCAAAAACGTGCAGTTCTTGTTTGCCGTCGGGTTTGATTTCCACTCCAAACTCGGTCCCCATATCCATGTACGTTGTATCACGTGTTTCGATTGAAAATCCGACGGCGGCCGGAGGGACATAGCAGCGGACTTTGCCGTTATGTAATACAGCTTTTTCCTCCGAGACAAGGTCGAGCTTTGCAGGGCCTTCGACCACTACCATGGCTCCCGAAAGGAACACAATCTCCAAGATGCCAGATTCCAGGTTCAATACATGGCTGGGAACCACTTCACCTACACGAAGTGGCGTCGCCGACCTAGCCCAGTTCACATCAACGGCACTCTTGATCAACGCAATCGATCGATTGCTAACCAATCGCGTCGGAGGAATCAGCGGTTGGGACAACGAGCCTTCTTGCCGTATGCTCTCAGTCAGCTGGGCCGGCGTCGAAACGCCTTGGTTTCGCTGATACAGCATGGAAAAAATAGCGATACCCAGCGAAGCGGCGCAGGTAATCACCATCGTCAGCCAAGTAAGTCTGAGACGGTGGGATTGTGGTTCAGCCGATGCCAAATGTGTCACTCGATCGGCGTTGCTAGTATCAGGCTCCATGACCGCAGCCAAAGAAATGCCGTGCAAATGCGCAGCGGATTGTTTGATATCAAACGTGTCGGCGATTTCATTCAGTGCCGCGTGAGTCGCCATCGTTTCACGGAACTGTCGTCGGCGCTCAACGTCATCACGAAGCATCGTTTGAAGTTGAGTAAACGATTCCTGGTCAAGCAGGCCCGCGCAGTAGCGATCGACGAGGTCGTCGAAATCGTTTTGGGTTGAGGAATCCATCGTTATTTATTTCTATGGCTTGATCGGTTTAGCTCGGCTTCAGCTTCGTTTCGACGCACTGTTTTAACTTACTTCGCAAGCGGCCGAGTAGTTTGTAGAGTCGATTAACAGGCAGACTGTGTTTTTCAGCAACGCGATTTATCGGAGTTCCGCCCGCGTAGGCGGACAACAAAAGATGTCGGTCAGGTTT
>NZ_ANOG01000574.1 GCF_000346295.1 Rhodopirellula maiorica SM1
TGCCGCTGTCATCAGTGCCGCGGGGGTCAACGCTGCAGACAGAACGGCCGTGAATCCTGACCATGCGAGCGATGCGAGAGCAGCCGCTGCACTCCATGCTGTAGAGATTACGACGCTAGAGATCGTCGACTCGAACGCGAGAACGGCCATCACCGCCCCCAATGCGCTCCAGGCAGCAGATGCCAATCCGGCCGCGGTGACACCAGCAAGCCCCGAGGCTGCAAACGCCCCTGTGAGTGCTGTCCACGCGGTTCCAACCAGCCCTGCTCCTGCGGTCCATGCCGCCGTTGCGATCGTTGCCAAGCCAGCCAAAAGGCCAGCAGGACCACTCAGTGCCGTTAGAACGAAACTGACGCCAGCCCAACCGGCCGATACCAATGCCGCTCCTGCTGCCCATGCTCCCGATGTGCTGATCGATAACGCTGCGAGTAATCCGCTGACTGCGGTCCATAGCGTGCCGATCGTCCCGGCCGATGCTCCCCATGCAACAGTTGCCGCTGTGGCTGTCGTGATCAGAACTGCATCAAGACCGAAGATTGCCACCGCGATCGCCCCGGCGCTAGCGACCCACGCCGCTGTGGTGACCGCTGCACCTGCGAGCCATGCCGCCGAACTGAACGCCGTCGATAATGTGGCCATCACTGCCGACCATGCTGTGCTGACGATCCCGGCGCTGTACTTCCATACGGTGGAAACCACTGCTGCACCGATCGATGCTTTGAACTGCAGTGCCGACATCGCTAATCCCACTGCCGACCATGCAGTGCCGATCACCGCCGCACCAACCGTGCTTGCCGTAACGAACACTCCCAGTCCCGAGGCGGCTAACTTGGCGGCCACACCGAACCCAACGAGCCCAGCCCCTGCAATGCCAATCGCAAGCGTTCCCGCTGTCGCGACCGCCACAAGGTCTCGATTGTCGTCAACGAAATCCTTAACTGCCGATCCAGCGTTGACGGCGATTCCCACGAAACCCGCAAGGCCATCGACCAAGGTTCCACCAACAGCACCCGAAACATCTTCGACCACTGCCCAGAATCGTTTCAGCTGGTTCGCAAATTCACTTGAGGTACGAATCGCATCGCCCTGGGCAGCTGTAGTGCCTCGCATGATGATGTTCAGGCGAGCCTGGGCTTTCGTTGCGTTGTCGGCCGTCTTGGGATCCAGACCCATGTTCAGGATCTCTTGTTTCACCGCTGTTTCGGACAAGATGACGCCGTATTTCTTCATGACCTCACCACTTCCGGTCATCGCCGCCATCAGGTCGGTGAACGCTTCGTCGGTGCCGACGTTGTTGAACGATCCGAGGTCTACCGCCAATTGGCTGAGCGTTGCCGACATGTTCGATGCGTGATCGGGAACAACGCCCATCGGTACCAATAAGTCCTGCATCGACCCAAGCATGTACTCCATCTCACGCCTGGACGTCCCCAACGCATCGGCCGCGAGAGTCGACCACTGACGCATCTCATCCGCTGAATCACCAAAGACCACATCGAACTTGCTCATCGTCTCTTGCAGACGTGATGCAGCCATCACCGGCGCTGTGAGGATCGTTGCCGATGTTGCCGACACCAACAGGCCAAGTTTCGCCGTTTGCGTGCCGATCTTGTCCAGACTCGCTTGTACGCCTCTGGCACCTTGGTCGATTCGGTTGCGAAGGCCAATCGTTACATAGCCTTGGCCCATTTCTACTGCACTGGCCATATCAATTACTCACTACGTTTTGCCAAGGTGAAAGCACGTTGCCGCTTTGGATCTCGGCATTGAATGCAGGTCCAACAGCTGGACGTGCCGCGATTCGTACTTTTCGTTTGCGTTTCTTCTGACCAGGTTTAGCCCGTCGCCGTCGGGTCTCTGTGAACCAGCGTTTGCCGTCCCAAGACACCTCGGGAACGGTCATCACGCCACCGCCTTCGAGCAGCCCCGGCAACGGCTCCGAGATCTGAGTGAGCGACTGAATGCCCGTAAGTCGCACGGCGCCGACAGTGCCCTTTTTGGTCCGTCGGTCGTACACCACCTGCACGTTTTGAAGAGATCGCCGTGGGTTGGTCGAATGCACGCTCGGTGATTCACCTGGGCGGCTCGATCGACTCCGAGGCTTATAGTTTGCCTGGATGCGTCTCTTGAGCGATTCAAGCGACTTGGGCATCGCCTTATCCACCCCACGATTCACAGCAGCAGTGAGGGCCTTTCGGTCCACTACTGCTTTGTTCATGTTGAAGGTGAAGCTGATCATTTGATGCCTCGTTTTTCCTGCTCGGCAATTAGCCGGTCATACTCAGCACCGGGATCATCCAGGTTGGCGACTTGTACAGGGGCCTCTCGATATGGATGAAAGTTCGATCGCGAATACTGATTCGAAGTGTGGATGCTGGCCATCAAAGCCATCATGTCGGCCGTATGGTCCCACGCCGCGATCTGCTTAGCTTTCGCGGCTGCAACCAACTCACGCAGCGTTAGGTGCTGCCAGTCGATTCCTGCGATGGCTGAGAGTTCGAAGACCCACTGCCAACGCTGGGTGGCAGTTGCGAATCCATCATCGCGTTCATCTCGTCCTGCGCTTTCTGTAGCAATGAATCGAACTGCCCAGTCTTCATCAACTCGTCGACTCTCTCCTTGCCAGACTTCATGCTCTCGATCGACTTCCTCGCAATCGCTGCCAGGGCTTTCTGCCCGAGCTTCAGGAAAAAATCCTCGCATTCCTGGATGAGCGCTTGGCTCGCCTCCGCTGAGACACCGTCTCGTTGCGGGGTGTCGTACAAACGCTCTTCATAGTCGTCTGCATCAATGCCCAGCTGCTTCGCCTTCTCTTCGCAAAGCAGGAAACAAAAAGCCATCCGATCAGTCAGGCTGTTCAGCACTTGAAGGAAGTGATTCGGGTTCAGCAGGTCCAACCCCAGGACGTCCCGCATCTTCCGAGTCCGTTGTAACGTCAGGCTCAATGTCCAGATCTCGCCTTTGTTGTCGCTGAAGGTCTTCATTCTTTTTGCTCTCTCGTTTCTTGGACTTGGATTTGGTTTTGCTCTCTTTTCGATCAGAAGGCGAAATCGCTGCTTGCCGACAACGAGAGAGCATTTCGTTGCCGACATAAACAACATCAGTGGGCATGCCGGAATTTGCCACTGAAGCGCACCAGTCGAACAGCTCACCTTTCGGATGCTTCTCGCCTAGAGCAGCGATTTCGCCGCGGGTTATTTTCGTAGCCATGGCTTATTCAGGGTCCGTGCCAGAGAACGCCACGTAGTTCACGGCCGAGCCATCCGAAACCAGATTGCAGTCAGCCTTGCTGAACGGGATGGTGTCGATCACGCCATCATTGCCATTGGCACTGCCCGAGGTTTCACCCAGCAGCACGGGGCATCGCCAACCCTTCGATGCACTCGATGTGATCGGTCCATTGAGATGTGCGAGATCAACAATGTCCCCAGCATCACGAGCCGCTTCGAGTGCGGCCCACACGGTGTCAGTGCCACGCATGCGTGCATACTCGAAGCTGCCCTTCATGGCACGATAGCCAGGGACTGCACCGGTTTCTTCGGCTCCATGGAACTCGATGTCCGACAATGCCGGTCCCCGGTTGCGTTGGACATTGCGAGCACGTGTGATCTCCACCCACGTTGGCGATGCGTACGTACCGCCGATGTTGGCGTACAGCTTGGTTTCCTTGCCCGCATAAGCTGCGCGGGTTAAATCAGTTGGCCCTGCCATTGGTTTCGACTCCTATTCGTCGAGTGAATCTGTGTAAGTAAGTTGGACAAGCGACACGAAATTCGAGTTGTCCTTTAGTTCTTTCTCATCAAGTACAAACGGCTGAGTGATGGTCCTAAACCAGTGCTCCGCCATTCCACAACTCGCAAGGACTCCGTTTGGCGTCCACAATGCGATTACTTGCTCCATCAACGTGTCGATGGCATCGAACGCCGCCACCTCTTGGGCTCGGTAGGTGCTACCGTGGCCATCGTTAGGCGGCATCACACCAACCACGCCCGCATGGATGATTACGTCCCTCTCATCAGGTCCCTGTTCAACGCGAAGATCACGCCGGGCAAAGCGAACCGCGATGCGTGGGCCACTTGCGAGTTCTTCTCGCGTGTAGCGGGGCATCACAAATGCTTCGACCGTTTCGTCGGGCATCTGCTCTTTGATCGCTGCAATAACAGCGTCTCGAACGTCACTAGCACGACTCACGTTTTCGCCTCAAAGTGTGGATCTGATAAAAGGTTTGGTTTGCTGCGTCGGACCAATCCCAAACGGAGTCCTTAGCACCTGGGCAGGTGTCAAAAACTTCACCCGATTTGCGTGTGATCTGGTCGCCACGGCTTGGCTCAGTGACCCCGATGCGTTCGAGTTCCGACGGCTCAATGAGGAAGTCGACCGTTTTGACTTCGATCATCGCTTCGCCATCCGACTCCTCGAACACAGACTCAGCGACTACCGCCTTAACGCGTCCCCGTTTGAGACCGCTGCGATATTCGACGAACTCACCAGCGGCGCGATGAAGCGCCGCCGCGTGAATCTTGAGTCCGAGTTGCATCAGGTTCATCATGGTGATTAGCTTGCCGCCACGATTGCTTCGGTGCTGCTGATCTGGTCGGTGACCACGATCGGCACGTCGTGAGATTCCTCAGGCAACGGAGCTGGCGAACCAGTCGCATTGGTTGCCGTGCGGGATTGCTGCAATTGCTTTTGGCTTTGGCGGTTCATCACCAAGTGCGTCGGGCCACGACCCGCAGGGAACTTGCTGATCAGCTCGATGATCAAGTCGTCCGTCAACGTCTTGCCCGATTGGGCGGTCAGGTTGACGATGCGTCCCAAGTCCAAGCTTGTCGCGATCTGAACACCGCCCCAGAAAAGGATTGGGGTTCGCATCGCGTCGAAGGTACCGGTGGACGATCCTTCCAAGACGGTTTGGTATTCCTCACCAACTTCGATGGTCGCGCCCTTGCCGTATACAGCCGAAACAGCTTCTTCACCAACGCGAACGGCCCAGACACTGGTTGCCGCTCCGACGCTGGTACCGGTCGCATCAACGACCATCGCGTCATCCTTCTTGTCGACCGTCGCTTCGTTGGCGAAACCAGCGAATCCGTCCGAGTCGGCACCCGTGCCGTAGAAGACCTGGGCCTCCATGGCAGCGAAGGACGCCATCAAGTGGTCTTTGGCTTCACGTCGTCGCAACGCATCACCGCTGGGCAGCATCGCCACAGCCAAGTCGATCGCGAACGAAGCGTCAAACAGCTTGAGCGCCTGCGTAACCTTGGTGTAAGTCGCCTTCTTGTTTTCGCGTCCGTCGTTGACTGCACGGAAGCCACCAGCTGGGGCAGCGGTCTTTTTCAGCCATTCATGACTGGTTTCGTGGCTCGCCTCGATCGCCGACAGCACCTTCAAGAATGGTGCTTCCTCCAGCAATTCGCTGACGTCGATGTCGCTGATGTTGCCGTCTGCCAACTGCAGCAATTCGGCGGTACCTACAAATGCGTTAGCCATCTTTCAAATTTCCTTCTGTGGTGCATCGCCACTTGGCGTATGCGGGTGTTTTTGGTTTTGTAAATCGCGTGCTGTCTGCAGCGATGCTGGTTAGCTTTTTTGGCCTTTGGTGTGCTGCGCGAAGGTCTTCTTTTCCTTCTTGCTGTCGCTATCGGTGGCACCCGTTTCAACAGGGTCCAGTTCGCCCAACTGCAACGAGGAAAGCTTTTCCTCAGCTTCGGTGCGGGCTTCCTTCTCGGCGGTCAGTTCGGCACTCAGGGCCTCGCAGTGAAGCTCCAGGGCTTCGGCAAAGCTCTTGCCTTCGGTGAACCACTTGCTGCCGTTCTCGGCACCAAACTTCGCGTTGAACTTATTCAGCTCGGCCGCGAAGTCTTCACGCGTTGGAGCCACGGTTGGCTCACTCTTTTCAGTTGCCACAGTTGGCTCCTTCGGGGAAATAGAAAGACCGTTACTTTCGAGGAAACGGCCCAGGAATTGAGATGCGCGATCGGGATCGATACCGAACGAAGTCGTTTTTGGTTTGGTGTCCGATAGCCCCGCCGCGTACGACAGGAACTCAGTCACTTCGCGGGGCAAGCCTTGGCGATCGAACATGCCGTCCGGGTTCGCTGCCGGATCATCGACCACGTCCGCTGCGTTCAGTTCAGACAGACGAACGTGCGGATAGTTGTGCACGTTGTTGGGATCCGGTGACTGAAAACGCATGCCGGTAACGATGTCGCCGCGATGGTTCTCGTGGGAATGTTCCACTTGATGTTCGAGCATGAACTGTTCTTCAGCAGCGAAGTCATGATGGAAGACTATGGACAATCCAGCTGCTCGGGCATCCTCCTCACAAAGTGATGCCACGTACTCCCCAAGGTCTCCCTCGGGAGTGTCGTGCGAGAGCTTCGCGAGGTGCAAATCACCGGTTGCTCGATCGTCGCTCACCTGCACGTCGTGGATACGTCCAAGCAATCGGCCCATGCCATCCGAACTCATGCCGGGATGTGTGAATCGGCACTTCACGCCCGCCTCGTTGCTGGCCTTGGCGAACTCAGCCACCTGGGACAGCGTGACTTCATCAATCCACAATTCATGCCCCAACGCTTCGCCGACTGCGATAAGTGAAACGCCTTTGATCAATCCTGCTCCGAAGCGACCGCCTTCACGGTCAACCTGCAGCATCGAAGCGTCGACGTCCGCGCGTCCAGCACGAAACAACGTTTCTTTGACGGGCGTTTCAGGGGCTGCTGGTCGGGTTGCTGTTTGGGTCATATTTGGATCTCTACCTATTGGTTTTTTGATGCGTCT
>NZ_ANOG01000575.1 GCF_000346295.1 Rhodopirellula maiorica SM1
CAGAAAAGTCTTTGAATATTGGTCGCACGCGGCTGCCTATCTACCGATGCGAGACTATCGGCAGAGCTTGATTGTCAAGCGACGCATTGCAGACGGCGAACAGCAGCATTGGTATATGCGTGACGAGCGGTTGATGGAATCGGTGCTGAAACGTATCACCGATGAAGGGCCTCTGATGGCCAAAGATTTTGTCGACAGCGGCAAGCGGACGGGAGCTTGGGGCAGCAAACCTGCCAAGCGAGCGTTGGAAACGTTGTTCATGATGGGCGACCTGATGATCGCTGGCCGACGTAACTTTCACAAGATCTACGATCTGACCGAACGCGTGTTGCCTGAGGGCACAAATACCACGATGCCGACGCTGGCCCAACATGTACGATTTTTAATCACACGTTTTTTGCAATCCAATGGACTTGGGCAGGCAGCGGAAATCGCGTATTTGCTGAAGAACATAAAACCCTTGGTGGCCAACGGTTTGCAGGAAATGGTCGCGAGCGGAGAGGTCAAGCCGATTGGTGTCGGCGACCACGTTTATTATGCATTACCGGATTCGCTCGAACTGCTAAACAAACCGCTGGCTCGCAGCAAACTCAAAATATTGTCGCCGTTCGACAACCTGGTGATTCAACGCAAACGCATGCAGACCTTGTTCGGGTTTGACTATTTGATTGAATGTTATGTCCCGAGTGCGAAACGTCGTTACGGCTATTTTTCGCTACCGATCTTGTGGGACGGAAAGCTAGTGGCACGTATGGATTGCAGAGCGGATCGCAAGGAATCGCTGCTCCATATTCTGCATTTGGCAACGGAGTCGAATCTCGACCGGCTCGACGCCTTCTTCATTGCCCTGCAAAAAGAACTCGTCGTTTTCGCGAAGTTCAACGATTGCAGTGAGTTGCGTTTGCACCGAACCTCGCCTGGCAAATGCAAGCCATTGCTACAGAAGGCGATCCACAGCCTGATGGATTGACTCGGTGTTCGGACTCTTTGTTGCCTCCCACACGTTTCGTGAATCCCTTTGCCGCCTCCCGAAGCGATGCATCCGACACAAGTGGCTTTCTGACGTGACGAGCACACGGAACGTATCCTGGTCGGGTTCGTGGTTGACGATCAACCCTTGCACGACTTGTGACGAATCAATCCTACGAGCATCTGTTGCGTGGCCGGACGATGAAGTAGCCTAGTTTGCGATTGGTGTTTCCAAAGTCCCCGGCCGGTCCCGTCATGCTCGGCCAGTCCCAGCATCATCGCGGCGGTGTGTTATTAACCTCGACTCCCCACCAGATAGGATTTCAGGCGAACTCCACGACTTCAGTGAATGAAACGGATGAAAAAGATTACGGTTGAGAATTACAAGCAGGATAAGTACTACGAGAAGGTCGTGCGGGCGATGGCAGCGGTGCTTGAGCGACAGGAAAACGTTTCGCCGATTGATGTGATGCTGCAGCTGCAGAGGTTGACGCCGAAACAAGTCGAGGATTGGCGGTTCGCTCGAATTGCGTATCTCGAACGCGTGGCAAGTCGGTGGGCTGGGGACGATGAATCGAATCCTTCGGTTGATGGGGTTTCATGCGCACGACTTAAACTTGATCCCATCGCAAACCGTTTATCGCAAGTGGGGCAAGGGCAAGCAGCGAATCACGTTACAGTTCTCAAAATCGGGAGAGCCGAAATTAGAGGCCGCCTGGTCGCGGCACTACACTTGCCCAAAACGCAGACGCGAACTCAAAAAGCTCAACACGTAGCGTATCAAGGTTGCCATGGATATCGCTAATGATCGCTTGTCCAATGCCATTGACTTTGGCGGCACGAGGTTGGCATCTGCCCTGTCGAGTGGCTTCCCGTTCTCATCGTGGCTGGCGTTTCCAACTACAATCTGCGGCTAGAAGCCACGGCCACTTGGCTCGTGACGATTGCTAAGCGAGGATCTCTGCATGGGGCAATCCAACGCGAAGTGCTTCGACTCCTTGCGGAGTGAACTGCGTGTCCGCGACGTCGATGTAATTCAGCGTCATGCCAACCAGCGTAGGTACCGACGCGTCGGTGACTTGAGTCCCGCACAGGTTGAGTCGAATGAGTTTAGGGAGCTCCGCAATCAGCTCGATCGCGCGATCCGAAATGCCAGTCTTCCAAAAACTGATCCCCTCGAGATTCGAAAGCGGCAGCAGCGCTTCGACGTCGGCATCGGAGACCTCCACTTGGTTGAAGTTGATATCAACGATGTCCTCGTTGGGAATCTTCTGCCGACTTCGAAAAGCTTCACCGAGGAACGTGAAGCGAACTCCTCGGTCGGTCAAGGCAATCAACGCGGCATCCATCGAATCTCTCCGTCGCGAATCATCGGGATCGGTAGCTCATCAAGAAGACAACGTCTCCTCAGCGAGCCTTACACGGCATTTGTGTAATCGCAAATATCGCAACTCCCATGCCATTTCTTACGAACGAATCTCGTCCTTCGACCATTGGCTCTCGCTCGCGAGCGGGTCTGGTGGATTTGATTTGTAGGTATTGGATGTAGGTGGATGTAGGGACGCTGCACTTTGAGGAGTCGATTGCGAACACCTCGGTCGCAGCGGGATCGGGCAACATGCTCTGTCTCCAGGCGGAGCAGTCATGGTATCGGCCCAACGTGTCCCACTTTCCGCCGACCGGGTTGCGAACCCATCTGGATAGACACCCGTCCTTCGATTGGCCATCAAAACTCTTTCTCTCTCCAAACGACCGTTAACGAAAACCTCTTATGACATCAGTAATTTGGATCCTCGAATCCGACATGTTTCCAACTTCACATGCGGCACTGCGACAAGCCATCACAAACACGGGCCACACCATCGTCGACTGCAAAGATGAATGGTGGTTGTATGAACCGCCTGAATTTAATTCGGAGACTCCCATCGTCTTTCACGGATCACTTGGTAGTGCCGCAGTGATCGAGATAAAGCGGATCTGGCATCCCGGATCGTTTTGTCCAGTGAACAATTTTTGTTGCACGGCGTGGTATCCAAAAGCGACTCGCTGGTTGCTTAACGAACGTTGGCTATGCATGCCCGCCAACGAGTTTGTCGCCCATGCCGCGGACATTGCCGCCGAGATTGGATGTGCCGAACAGGTCTTTGTCCGCCCGGACAGCCCACTGAAACCATTCAGCGGGCGAGTTCTCGATGTCGACTCGATCTCGCTCGAGGCCCTCGATTACGGTTTCTACTACGAAGACGATACGCTTCCGGTTGTGGTAGCACCCGTTGTCGACGTGGGGCGCGAGTGGCGGTTTGTTGTCGTCGAGGGCCACGTCGTTGCTGGAAGCGGCTACGACGCCGACACTCGGCGTGCGGCGGACGCGGGTGATGACACAGACGCCCGCGACTTGGCCGTACAGGTCGCATCGTCAATGCAGGCACCTGCGGCCGTTTATACATTAGATGTTTGCCAAGTTGGCGATGACTATCGTCTGATCGAACTAAATCCGTTTGGCGGAGCCGATTTGTACGATTGCAACGCGGTTGCCATTGTGAAGGCGGTATCGGATTACGCGACGAGAAGGAACCACTGATGATTAGCTAGGCATAAGTCTTTCCGTCTATTGGCCGCTTTGACGCTAGCGACTTGTTGATTTAATCGAAATGCAAATCGCATTGGTGAGCCGCGGGCCGTAAGGCACCGGGTAATGCGTGGCCCCCGGCCGCTCACGCGCGAGCGGCTCATTAAATCAACAGTCCGCTAGCGTCCAAACGCAACGCTGTGAAGCATTTTTTCGTCGCGAAACTCGCAGAAAGTTTCGGTTTTTCTGTCGTGCCCGAAAGTCTCTGCGACTTTCGCTACAGTATATTCTTGTTTTCCTTACAGCCGATAGGCGTCCGCACGGCGGATGCCGCTACGACTGTTTTTGGCTAGGATCGATGTAGTTGTTGATGATGGGATCCGCCGCACTTTGGATCAGTTCATCCGCACTGATTAACACTAATCGAAAGGCGAGAAGTGATCCTGCCTCCGCCCGACGATCGCGTTGGAGGATTGCATTCAGAATGCCAACGTCAACGATGCAGAATTGACGCCGATTCCTGTTGCTCCGTGGCAATCCAACGCCACATTCTCAGCTACGGAGACACACAGTTGCAACGGCCGCAATGGGCTGCACTTTGCTGGCTGAAACATGATCGCTTACTGAAACATCACCCACTGGCCAGTTCCGCTGCAAGTGCCATTTCCGATTTATTGCCGCCAAGTCAATCGCAATCGCAAGCTTTACCGCCATCCAAGCCGAATGTGGTCAGGCATCGAATTTACGACAAAATCGAAACTGTCATGGAAGTGTTTCGCTGCTCTTTTTGCTTGACTTCCGGACCATTTTTAGAAAATCTTCCGCGTTGACGAATCCCTCTCTTATAAGCTCTTCCTCTTCATCGTTGATGATCAGGATCGTTGGGACAAACTCCACCTTAAACTTCTCGATCAAGGGCGGTGCGTGCTTTGCATCCATGTCGATCCGCAGCGGAACGACGTCTTTCTTGAGCGCGTTTTGAACCGCATCGTCAGTCCAAACTTTCTTCTCCATGATCCGGCAGGGAACACACCAAGTGGCGGCGAACTCGATCAGCAGCGGTCGCTTGAGCTGTTTGGCCTTTTTCAGTGCACGCTTGTAGTCGGTGAACCATTTGACGTCGGCGGACTTGTCGGTGGCTGCACTGTCGGTGGCTGCACTGTCGGTGGCTGGTTCAGCAGGGTCGGAGTCGTCTTCGGTGGTGTTGGCAGCAGTTCGGCCGCGTTCGTTCGGCTTAGCAGCGGCTGAGTCGGCAGCCAACACTACCGGGATCTCCGGTTCGGTACCGCAAGAGGTACTCGTCCAGAGCATCCCGCTGCTCGCGAGGATAGCGACTGCGGACAGCGTTCGCAGCAAGGCTCTGCGATCCGGGTCGCCAGCGATCCATGGAACAGCCTCAATCGTTCCAGTTACCATTATTCTTTCTATGATCACGACCAATCCTCCTTGGGAAAACCGCGGCTCGATTCATCGATCCGCGATGATTTCATCACTCGACAATCAAAACTTGATGTACGCGTAGCCTTGATGTTGAAGATCGATGATCCTGGCGTAGGCTGCAGCGGCAAGTAGCACGTCGGGATGGACATCGGATTTCTCCCATCCTTCCTGCTGTCGGCGAACATCACACAGCTCGATGATCACGCCGGACTCTTTCAGCTCCGAAATCAACTGCGCATTCGGATTGCCGGTATCGACTCCCTTGACGCGGTTGAAGGCTTCGTCGGTCAAGACATGCGTGGAAGCTTTGCCGTGAACGACTGCGCGAATATCGAGCTTGTCACCTGCGATGCCCTTTTTAGCGTAGTAGCCTCGGAGATTTTTCATGTATAAAAACGCCTTGCCGACTCCGTCTTTCCATTCGTCCTGCGTTACTTGATACACGACCTTGATCGGTCCTTTATGTTCAAGCTGGATGACCGGGCGGTCGGCCGATTCAGACGAGGACGTTGGGGGCGCGGCGACCGATTGGGTGATGGTCGTGGCGAGGATGACGACGATCATCGTCAACGGACAAAGGATACGTCGGTTCATAAGAATGTTCCTTAAAACAGGGAGGTTGATTTTCGCTCGTCGTCGCGTCGAAACGGTGTCAGTTTTCGGTTGTGTCGGGTGATTGATCTTTCAGCTTGTGTTTCTGGCGAGCCTTTTGCCGCTCTTCGACAAAAGTCTGGAATTGCGAACGCAGTTGATCGCCCCGGACGACGCACTGCACGGGCGATTCGGAAAGGGCCGATTCAGAAAGGGTCATCTTCGCATCCGTCGACTTTGGCTCCGATGCGACTTCGGATTTCCCAGCGTGTTCCGGCTTGGCAAGGTACTCCCGGACCGCATCGTGCGTCGTTTCCTTCATCGTTTTCGTGGCCCGGCAACCCTTCACTCGATGGATCTGACTTTCCGGCTGTCCCGGTCGCGAACCGGCCGCCAACGTGTAGTCCTTGTCAGGTTCCACGGGATCACCATCGATCGTCAGACTGCGGAGTCGCTCGCCGGCCGCTGCGGTGGAATCAAATCGGACCTGCATATTCGTAGATGGCCGGGCGAGCCAACCGCCGTACAGCCGATCGGGATTAAATGAAAAGACGTTTTCAAATTCGCTTTCCCAATAGTCAATGAACTGTTGTCCTTTGACGATGCCCGTTTTTAGATCCAGATTGATCGGTAACCAATTCCACAGGTCCGCTTCGGTGATCGGGCCGGGAGCGGTGGGGGGTGAAAAGCGGTAACCGTTGCTCAGCCCGACATCGACATCGGCAGTCTCTTTCACGGCATTGGCGATCAAGCGATCCATCGACGATGTCATCACGTTGTAGCGTTCCAACCAAATATCGGTGTGACCAATCTCGCGGTTCATCCGCTCACGATGTGGGGCCAACTCCTCGTCAACGATCTTTTTGATTTGTTCGTCTTCGGGATACGCGTTCTCGCGCAGTTCAATCAATTCCCACTTACGATCAACCACTTTGCCGTCACGAACCGAGACGTCCATGACTCCGACCAGCGCACCGAAAGCGCCCGCTTCGACGACCCAGGCATCGCCCACCACAATCGGATCATACGTTCGCTCGTGTGTGTCCGCTGACAGATGGATGTCGACTCCTCGAAGCTTTTCCGTCAGTGGAACCGCTTTGTGCAACCCGATGTGGCTGATGAGGACCACGACATCCACTTCGTCATCTTCTCGCAACCCGTCGATCAGTGGCTGCAGTTCCTTGGCGGCGCTGAATTTCAATCCTTCGCTCATGAACGGAGGTTGTCGCGAGGGCACATCCGGATCCGTAAAGCCGACAAGTCCGACTTTGACGCCACCCATTTCTTTGACCAAGGTCGGCTGGAAAGTTCGCTCTCCCGAATCCTTGTCATAGATGTTCGCCGCGATCATTGGATAATTCACCTGATCACGAAGTGTGCGGAGCCGATCGGCACCATAGACCACCGACCAATTGCCGGGGATCGCCACATCGAAACCCAGTGCATTGAGCGGTCGAACCATGACTTCGCCTTCGGTCCATGCGGCCGGACCGCTGCCTTGAAACGTATCACCCCCATCGACTTTCAGGATGCCATGGGGGCGTTCATCGGCGAGTCGATCGAATGCCGTTTTGATTCGGCTGAGTCCGCCCGCTCGCATTTCTCGCTGCGCATCGTCGTTGTTCCAATACAGCTCGGGATGCGGTTCGAGTTGCGCGTGGATATCGTTGACGAATGCGATCGAAAACTTTTTCACGTTTTCCTCCGAGTTGCCGGCCGTGTTCGAATGGAGGTCGTCCGCAAGCACCACGCCTGCCATGGCGACGTACCCCAGCAAGTTGATGGCTGTGCCACGGATCATTTTCATCGTTGAGTTCCTTGCGTGAGTGCTGGTTAAAAGCCGACGAATCCAAATGTGTGATGCGACGCCGCTACGGACCCAAACGTCACTTGTCATCGGAGATACTAAGCCGTGCGAGTGGTTTCGCTGGCCTTGCCGGGACGCTCGGGCTTCACACTGTTGTAGCCGGCTGCGACCCAGGCATCCCATGAACCCGGTACGCTGCGGGCGTCGAAACCATGGGCTCGCAGCACACTTGTGCCCAAACTGGCTCGATAGCCGTTGCCGCAGTAGACGACGACCGGTTTGCTCTTGTCGACTTGATCTAACTTCTCGGGGATCTCGGGCAAGAACAGATACTGCGCACCGGGCAAGTGTCCCATGTCCCATTCCGCAGGCTGGCGCACGTCCAGCAGCGTCATCTCGTCGCTGGGAAAACGCTCGTGGACTTCATGAACCGTCATCGTCGGGTACGAGTCGAAGGCGCGGCCGGAATTGACCCACGCCTTCATGTCGCCCTTCAGCCCCGTGGTCACGTTGGTCAATCCGACGCGAGCCAGCCAGTCGACCGGATCCTTGAAATTGCCTTGAGCAGGTTTGAGCATCGCAATCGGCTTGTCGGGATCCAGCATCCAACCACCCCACATCGAGATCACTTCGTTGTAACCAATGTTCATCGCTCCGCGGATGTGTCCGCCAGCGAAAGAGTGCATCGACCGCGTGTCCAGGAGCTGGACTTCGCCGGAATGAACCAGCTGTTCAAATTTGTCAGGTTTGACCAATTCGGGTTGCCGGTCCTCCGATAAAATCTCCGGCCCCGCCACGTTGATCTCTTTCATGCGTGGCCAGTAGTAGGGTACTGGCGGCTGAGCTTCCAACAACGCTTCGATGAACACGTCCTCGTCCTTCATACGCCAGTAAGGATTCCCCTTGCGTTCCTGGGCCAAGGTCGGATCACCTTCGGGTGCCTTAATGCCGGCACCGCAGGGTGAACCGGGACCGTGAGCCGGATAGATTTGAAGCTCGCCGGGGAGCTGCGTAAACGCGTTCTGAACGCTGTGGTACAACGCTTTGGCAAGCGTGTCCGTATTCTGGACGCCCATCAGGTCGGGACGCCCCACGCTACCGACAAACAGAAAATCTCCCGTGAACAACGCCCAGCCCTCGCCACCCGACGAAGCCAGATAGGACATGTGCTCGGGCGTGTGTCCCGGTGTATGAATGCCGCGCAGTCGGATGCTGCCCACCTTCACTTCGTCCCCATCGCGAAGTGGGCGATCGATTTCAAAGGCGTAACCGGGGTCCCCTTCAATGCTAGCGGCAATTTTCGCGGTGCCCGACTGTTTTGCCAATTGTCGTGATCCGGAAACAAAGTCCGCGTGTACATGAGTTTCGATCGCGTGCGTGATCTTCATTCCGTGCTGTTTCGCCAAATCCAAATAAACCTGTACGTCACGGCGTGGGTCGATGACGACGGCGACGCCCGCATTTTTGTCACCAAGGAAATACGAGTAATGCGACAATCCGCCGGCCTCGATCGTTTCCAGCACGATGTTGCTAGGTGGTTTCGTGGCGGTTGGCTTCTCGGCGGCCTTGACGACCGACGCCAGAGCTGGAATGAAAGCCGCCCCAAGCCCAAGGGCGCCAGAGTGCTGCAGGATTTCGCGGCGGTTAAACGTGGTCATGGTCGGGTGCTCCAGGAAAGGGAATTGGATCAATCGATCGGGGCGACGATGGAATTTGCCAAAGTTGGAAAGAATGCAAATTCAGCGCCAACCTTGGGCAAATCAACAACGCTCAGCGATTCCCAGGAGCAATGGGTGACCGAAAGATACATCCGTCAGAAGAAAGAGGGTGGGGATGTGGACGCAACGAGAAAAGTCGATCGACGAACTGATGTTTTTCACCGGCTGGTCGGAAACGCGGTCGTCGCGTCGATTTGCATCAGAAGCTTGATCGTAGTCGATTCACGCTGGTCGATTTAAGATCGTCAAATACGACGCCCAAGGTCTCCAGATCCGGCTGCTGCGAACGGTGTTCGTCAAACCAAAACTGTCCAATCAGCGTCGGTCAAACGACTGACACTGATTGGAAACGGCAAAGCACTTTGCTAGGTGAAATATGAAATGCCCGGTGCAGCTGGGCGCTGATACTGATACTCTGCAATAAGCCGACGTCCACTTTGCCAGCGACGGCGACGCAAGATACAAGCAACGATGGGACACGCTTGCAGATGGGTACAGCATGGTTGCCCCTTTGTTTTCTTAGTCCCACCACAAAGTTGGCTGGGGGGTTTTGCTTGCCAATCTTTTACGGAGCCACTTGGTGTAGTTCACCTCATCATCTTGCGGCGGACACAACGTCATCAGTTCACGCATCAAAGTTTCAGGATCTTCCGGTGCAGATTGAAAACGTGGTTCGAGGCCGTCCTGACTGACGCTGACTAAGCGATAGGGATAGCGGTCATTGAGATCCATCAGCCACGCCAACATCAGCTCGTGATGAATTCCATAATTGATGCCATCCGTTCCAAACGCCGTAAAGACTTCAAACATGTTAGTGGTCGGCAGTAGATAAACTCGCTCTTTCAACAAGCTTCGTGAGATGAAAACGTTGTTTGGCAGAAACTCATCTTGCAGCTTGAGCAATCTCGCATCCGTGACGTTAACGTTCTCCACCCAGAGAAATTGAGGTGTCTCATCCCATCGGCTCCACTCCATTGCCTTCAGTTTCTTGCGAACAGCTTCGGCGGTCGCTAAGAATTCATCCGTGGTCGCTGCACCAGCTAGCCGCTCTCGTGTCTTATCGGTGTGGAGCTGTTTCGCTTTTTTTCCGAAACGCTTTTTGGCAGTCGAAAGAATCGCCTTCTGTTCTTGTTGTCCACCGATGATCGATGGTGGAGGTGGTTTAGGTTTGCGTTTCTTCTTTCGAAGATTCTCTGGCGTATGAGATTCCAGAAAACGGTACGCTCCCGGTTTACCCAACAGCTTTGCTGAAAGATAGGGACTCTCGCCACGCTTATTCAATCGCGTTGGGTCGGCACCAAGATTCAGCAAAGTTTTCACGGACGGGATCGCATTTACCTCCGCCGCGACATGCAACGGTGTCATCTTGTCAAATGCTTCCGCGTGTAGGTCGAAGCCAGTATCAACGAGCATTTTGATGATAGCAGGTTGATTGCCCAAAGCCGCATTGTGCAGTGCTGTCATCGAAAGTGCGTCGAGACGGGACGTGTCGGCACCCGCAGCAAGTAAACAGCGAACTGCTTCGACATGCCCATGCAGCGCGGCCCATCCAAGTGCTGTCCGATCGATCGGTGCCACCGGATCGGCGAAGGTTTCCAGGCCCCCGTTCTCATACAAGTATCGAATGCCCTTCATCACCGGACGTTTGCTCTCCGTCCAATCGGACTGGTCTAGTTCCGTTCCTGCATCGATCAGGATTTGCAATACATCAACATTCCCTTGGATCGCCGCTAACGTGAGTGGAGTCCAGACGACACCGTATGTTGTCTGGACCGGAGTCGTAATGTCGAAGCCGTGATCAATTGCTTTTTGGACTGCCACTGCATCACCGCCGCAGATCCCTCTTGTTGCGAGATCCACCAATGCGGTGATGTCATTAAGATCGGGCTCCGGCAGCAATTGCAGCACTTCAGCGGTATGCGTGCCGCCAAGCGAAGCCAGCATTGCCGGCGTCCTTCCTTCGCTATCGACCGCCTGCGGATCTAATCCAGCTGCTAAGAGCAACGCAGCACATTTCGGGCTACCTGCAACCGCTGCGATGTGTAGCAGACTTCCCTCGTGGAACACTTCATACTTATCGTTTTTGGGAAAGTCACGTACGTGCCGCAACCGCGAATAGAGTGGGACGATACAGGTAAAAACGGCTTGGTGCCCCCCGACCCGCTGGTCAACCGACTGTCCTGTTTCGATCAATCGTTTTAGGACGCGTTCGTCATCCGCCACAATGGCGTAGATCACCGGAGGCGTCGTGTCAGCTAAATGACTCTGCGGTCCAAATCCGATATCCAGCAACCAGATCGCGATCTCGGTTTGTTGCGAGCAGATCGCTTGTCCCAGTGGACAACGACGAAATGTAAACTCGCTCGGTGCAGGACAGACCGCAAAAAGCTTCTCGGCGAGTTCACGTTCGCCAACCTCGCAAGCATGGACGAACGCATCTTGAAAACATTTACTTGTATCTGGACTCGCATCAACGATGATCCGATCGCCCCAGTCGTTCAATTCAGGATGGTCGATGCAATCCTTCAGCGCGTCGCTTCCCGTTCTTGGATCCGCGCCGCGACGAACCAAAATCTCCGCGATGTCGCCATTCGAGCTGCTCAATGCCAACGCCAACGGCCGCATGTAGGCAGGGCATTCTGCCGGACCGTTTGGCGAAACCCCTTTCTGCAGCCACTGTTCGACCTCGCCTGTCTTTCCTTCGTAAATCGCATCAGCCAACGCTTGATGTTCTTGATCTGGTGTCTTCATGCTTCGCTCTCTTGAATTGCAACGATGAGTCGCTTGCGCAAACATCGGATAGGCTCGCTCACCGTCTTGCAGAATATCGCTGGATCGGGTGCGAGGATATGCGACGTCGCTGACGCTCGACGTCTCCTGGCGATCACGCGATTACAAGAGCAGGATTATAGCATTTTGCAGAATGTCGTCGGGCGAGTTTTGAGTGGCAGCGGCTTCCAATCACAGTGTTCTTCTCAACTGAGGCTAGAAGCCGTCGCCGCATCGCTTTCGACGAACCCAAGATTTTTGAGAACACTCATCCGCACTGATTAACACTAATCGAAAGGCGAGGCTTGATCCCTCTGACACTTGGCGATCTCAAGTAGAAAATGCACTCTGAATGCTACTGCTGCGAACCGGATGACCGGGCACTTGTTTCACCACCGTTTCACCTTTGATTCACTCCACTGCGACTTTTGGTCGACACCAACGAACATACAGGCGTTAAACGTAATGACTCCCGTTTTTGCAGGATCATTTTTGAGTAGGGTTTCCGGCGTGTCTCGTTTCGCCTCAAAATAACAGCTCGTGAAGCGATCTCGATTGGTGCTGCCGAGATGGATCATGTACTTCGTCGTCGTGCGAAGGTTACATGCGATGATCCGATGGCCTTGCCCTGCCCGGGCCGCATTGCGAACCGGTGCATCACTGTAGAAGGCTGCGCCACCGGTTTCGCGTTCGCCCTTGAGGCATTTTCCTTCCAGCCGGCAGGCGATGACATTGATATCGGAT
>NZ_ANOG01000576.1 GCF_000346295.1 Rhodopirellula maiorica SM1
ACGATTGTGATCGTCGAACACAACATCGACGTGATCAAAACAGCCGACTGGGTTATCGACTTGGGCCCCGAAGGAGGCGCCGGTGGCGGATTGGTCGTCGCCGAAGGTCGTCCCGTCGACGTGGCCAAGGTCAACGGCAGTTACACCGGAGCGGCCATCGCCAAATCGCTAGGCATGAAACCGCGAAAAACGGCTGCCAAAGCGAGTGAAAAAATCCTCTCTAGCATCATCACGACGACCGCCAATACGAATACGCATGTGTTGGTCGAAGGCGCCACCGAACACAACTTAAAATCGGTGGACGTCGAGATTCCTCGTGACGCGATGACCGTGTTTTGCGGCCCAAGCGGTAGCGGTAAAAGCTCGTTGGCGATGGACACGATCTACGCCGAAGGGCAACGCCGTTACGTCGAATCGCTCTCGTCGTACGCACGTCAATTTATCGGCCAAGTGCAAAAACCCAAAGTCGAACGGATCGAAGGACTGTCGCCGGCGGTGGCGCTAGAGCAAAAGAATTTGGGGCATTCGCCGCGGAGTACCGTTGGCACGGTAACGGAAATCTACGACTACTTGCGAATTTTAATGGCGCGTCTTGGAACGATGCATTGTCCCGATTGCCAAGTCCCCGTCGGCACTCAGACACCGGACCAAATCGTCGACAAAATCATGGCACTTCCCGAAGGGACACGAGCCATGTTGATGGCGCCGATCGAAGTCCAATCGGGACCGGCGTCCGAAGATACCTGGCAATCCCTGCGCAGCACCGGATACCAGCGTGTGCGAATCGATGGCGTAACGACGGCACTGGACACCGCCCCGATGCTCGACCCACGACAACGTCACGAAGTCCAAGTGGTGGTCGACCGTATCGTGGTCCAAGAATCGGATCGCTCGCGAATTAGTGACAGTATCGAACAAGCATTGTCGCTAGGCGTTGGAGTGCTAGAAGTCGGGTTTGCCGAAGCGGATGTCGAAGAAAAATTGTGGAAGGTGGTCACCCATAGCCAACATTTAGTATGTGGTGAATGCGGACGTTCGTTCAACAATTTGACGCCTCACCATTTTTCATTCAATTCTGCAGTCGGTTGGTGTCCTCAGTGCGAAGGACTTGGAACCCAAACGGGAACTAACCCAGCGGCATTGATCGCGTCACCCACGGCAACGCTGCTCGAGGGTGCGTCGCTGCTATGGCCATCGGTCGACAAATCCGTATCGCAGTGGATGATGCGTGCGTTTTCTCGCCAAACGCGAATCCCCATCGATGTACCATTTGAGAGTCTGACCGTCAGCCAACGGCGGATCCTGTTCCATGGCACGGGCGAACGATGGATCGAAGTCCGTGAAGGCGATCGCGAAGCCGATACGAAAACGTCGCCTAAACAAGACGTGGTCGTGTTCCGCTACCAATTCAAAGGCTTTTATCCGGCGTTGGCCGAAGCGGCCCGTTTGACGCCGGGACTGCGCGGCAAGCTGGAACAATTTGTTGACGAAATCGATTGCAGCGCCTGCGATGGCTCACGATTGCAAGAAGACGCCGCCGCGGTGCGTTGGCGTGGTCATACGATTGCCGACATCGTCCATATGCCGCTCATCCGGCTGGCCGAACACATCACGACTTGGAAATTAGACAAGCGGGAACGCAAGATCGCTGGCGAATTGGTGCGAGAGATCACCTCGCGAATCCATTTCCTGCTGGACGTGGGACTCGACTATTTAACGCTGCATCGCGGGGCCGCGACGCTATCGGGTGGCGAAGCCCAGCGGATTCGCTTGGCCGCTCAATTGGGCAGCGGTCTGTGTGGCGTGCTGTATGTTCTCGATGAACCGACGATCGGTTTGCATCCACGTGACAACCAACGACTGATCGGAGCACTGCATCGACTGCGTGACCTTGGCAACACACTGTTGGTCGTCGAACACGACCACGACGTGATCGCCAGCAGCGATTATTTGGCCGACTTTGGACCTCGCGCCGGCCGCTACGGCGGACGCATCGTTGCTCGCGGCGAGCCAACGAAAGTGCTGCCGGTCGACCAATCGGTTACCGCCGGTTACATCAACGGCACCAAATCGATTGCGATTCCAGAGCATCGCCGTCCGGCCTTTTCCGCAAATGGTTCACCGTATGTGCAACTGTTAAAAGTCACCGGAGCGAGAGAGAACAATCTCAGCGGCGTCGACATGCAGCTTCCCCTGGGCGTATTGACGGCGATCACCGGCCCGAGCGGAAGCGGCAAAAGCTCGTTGATCGAAGGCGTCCTGTATCCCGCGTTGGCTCGACGACTGCATCGTGCCCGTGTTCGCCCGGGGCGTTATGAAAAACTCGAAGGTGTTCGCTTTATTGACAAAGTGATCCAAGTTGACCAATCGCCGCTGGGCAACAGCCCGACTAGTAACCCAGCAACCTACACCGGCGTGTTTGACTTGATTCGCCAAGTCTTTGCCGAGCTTCCCGAAGCAGTCGAGCGGCGGTTTACCGCTAGAACGTTCAGCTTCAATGTTGCCGGCGGTCGCTGTGACACGTGCGAAGGCAGCGGCCAACTGAAGATCGAAATGCACTTCTTGCCCGACGTCTGGGTGCCTTGCGAAGAATGTGATTCACGCCGCTATCATCCGGACGTACTCGAAGTCAAATACCACGGCGCATCGATCGCCGACGTACTGGAAATGCAGTGTGGTGAAGCGCTCGAACTGTTTGCCGAGCACGACAAGATTGCGAGAATCCTGCAGACGATTTGTGACGTTGGACTCGAGTATGTCACGCTCGGTCAATCAGCGCCGACTCTTTCGGGTGGTGAAGCCCAACGCGTGAAGTTGGCGGCAGAACTCGCCCGTCCGATGACCGGACGAACGCTGTACATTCTGGACGAACCAACAACCGGATTGCACTTTGACGACATCGAAAAACTGCTTGGGGTACTGCAGCGGCTCGTTGAAATGGGCAACACCGTTGTCGTGATCGAACATAACCTTGACGTGATCAAGTGTGCCGATTGGATCATCGACATGGGGCCCGGTGCGGGCGTTGACGGCGGAAAGATCGTCTTTGAAGGAACGCCCGAAGCGTTAGCGGCCACCTGTACCAACAAAAAACGAGGCGCCGTCGTCTCGTCGACCGCGCCGTTTTTGGCCGAGGTTTTGGGACAGAAGGTGCCCGCCAGCGTGAAACGCAAGGCATTGCCCAAGACACCGAAAAAAACAACCACCAAGAAAAAGACGACTGCAAAGAAAAAAGCCAGCAAGCCGGCCGCGGCGGAACCAGCGACCAATGGCGAACTCCAATCCGACCAGGCAAGTGCAGCGGAAACCAACGACAGCGTTCATCCGTGGAAGGTACTCGGACGCCGCTGGCACTCGTTGGGCAAAGGATTCCCGGCCGATACGGAACCCGAATGGCCCATCGAACTGGCCGACATGATTCTAAAATTGCTCGAGAATGTCGCTGGCGACAATTCACTGCGGTTTGACGCTCCCGACCGAGTCGTGGTGCGTCCGCAAGGCCAGCAAAAAAATTGGGCCGAGGTCGAAACTAAGACTCCCGAATCGCTGAAGGTCACCTTGGCGGGGCCGCACGAAGCGGTCGACGTAGAGCAACTCAGTAAGCTCGGTTTCAATGGTGCTGTGCAACCCGCGGAAACCGAACAAGCCGAAGTGACATTGCGGTTGACCGAACTGAAGCACGCCAGGAGCCGGAAACTAAAAACGTTTCTCAAGCAACATCTGCAGCGAACCATCGAAACCTAGATCCGCAGCCCCAAGCACGCCCCGGCAAGCGAGTTGCAGCGGGAAGTCGAATCACGCAGCATCGCAGCCAGATTCATCTTGCACTTCACACCTGCAAATTCGCCCATCCGCGTCGCCAGTCACCTCTCCCGGCGCAGCGGGGAGAGGTCGAGCAGAGCCTACAGCGATTGCTCGGGTGAGGGCCTCGTCTCCAGCTCACTCGCACGTCACAATTTGCCCGCTTCCGTCCGGCTTGTCCGGGCGGAACGACCAACTGGCGGCTACCAATGTGGGATAGGCATCCTGCCTGTCATCAGCTTCCCAATTTAAAATTTACAATTGTCAATTTACCTTTTTCAATCCTCCGGCCCTCTCCCGATTGCGTCGTTTCCCGTTGCAGTCTTCGTCACCTCACCGGGTT
>NZ_ANOG01000577.1 GCF_000346295.1 Rhodopirellula maiorica SM1
TCAAGTGAAATGCATGAGGCAGCATGTGAAGCATCGCAATCCCCAGCATCAAGCCGGCCACAAAACTCATCAACAGCTGAGTTCGCAGGTGTGTCATCCGCATCAACGCCGGCAGCCATCCTCCCGTGACGGATCCGGCAATGATCAAAATGCAGTAAACCGCCAGTAAAGAGCCTGTCATGAATCGTGAGTTTGCCGTCGAAATTTGCACATTGAGAGGAAGGAGTGCCACAAAGGGTACGCTTTTGCACTGGACCCGCAAGTCGCGGTTCCCCTGAGTTCATCCTAAATTTTTTAGCCGAAATACTCCGAATCGAGACCGAAGACGGGTATCCTTAACGTTACGGCGGATCACGATTCTCGCTGCTGGCGATGCAAAAACGGGATTGCCTGATTCCCTCTGGCGGGGCGAGACGTCATGGTAGACTGGGGTAAAACGCCCGTGAGGGTGGATTGGGGCAGGATTTCCGAACGTGGTTTTTTGAAACACGAACGCGCGAGGTAGCAAGTTGAATTCGCCCCAAACGCAATCGAGCCGATTGGCTGAATCGAAGTCATCGCTGAACTTATCGTCGTCTTCGCCGGCATCGACTCCACCGGCATCGACAACCGTCTTTAGGCGATTGAAACCCTGGTTCTTGTCGATCGTGCTGCACACGTTGTTTCTGTTGGCGTTGGGATTGTGGGTCATTGACAGCCTGGCCGGCGACGCAGGGCATCGAATCTGGGCTACCTATGCCGGTAACGATTCTGCGATGGCTGATTTCACCGTGGCATCTGTTAGTTCGTACGATCCAACGTCATCCGCACCGACGACCGCCTCCGCCGTGCTCGAGCAACCCGTGACAACGCAGTTGGACACGTCGGCGGATCCATCGCCGCTTGATGCCCTCGATTCGTTCGATCCTCCGTCGGCTGCCTTGGCGTCGATGGATCTGTTTGAACGAAGTGACGTGTGGGGCGCAGAGCTCGGTGGTGGGAAAGCAATGAAATCGTTGTCCGATCTGACTCGAGCTGCCTCAGGAGCCGACAAGTTGGTCGCTGCGGCGGGGATCGGCGAAGCGGGCGAAGTTGTGACCGGCGCGATCCGTAGCGAACTTGAACAAGACAATACCTTGGTCGTGTGGCTATTTGACGCATCAGCAAGCTTGACACTGAAACGAAACCAAATGGCGGTGCATGCGGAATCGTTCTACAAGTCGATCGAGGCGTTCAATACAAAGCGGCGAGACCGAGACGCGGACGCAAGCACGTTGTATAGCAGCGTGATCGCGTTCGGGCAAAATTGGCGAGAAATCTTGCGGCCCACTCACGTCGGGGCACGCGCGATTTCAGCGATGACCAAAGTCCCGATCGATACCACCGGTGACGAAAACGTGATGTCGGCGGTCACGCAAGCGGTTCAGCTGTACCGCGAGCAACGCAAACGCAAAGAACGCATCTTGATTGTCATCCTGACAGACGAATCCGGAGACGATACGTTGCGGCTCGAACCGACGATCGAGTATTGCCGCAGCGCTGGCGTCGCCGTGCACGTGATCGGTCCCAATGCGGTGATGGGGTGCGAACAGGGATCGCAACTGTGTCACATCCCTAGCGGTGGACGCGAGTACGCGTTTTGGTTGCCAGTCAAGAAAGGTCCCGAAACGTCGCTGCCCGAACGCTTCCTCGTTCCCTACTGGCACGATTCAGCATTGCCAATGTGGCAACAATCCGGTGCCCGCGTGGCGGCGAACACGCCTTGGTACGGAGGCCCATATCGTGAACGATTGCACTCGGGGTTCGGCCCCTTTGCACTGACGCGGTTGGCACTGCAAACCGGTGGCTCGTTCACGATGCTGGACGAAAACGGATCTCGTAGTGTCGAGCAATGGAGCAACCGCAACGAATATCTGCCCGACTATGACTCGGTCGATCAGTATGTGCGTTCGCTGCATCAGTATCCGGTGCGAAAGTTTGTGGTCGATGCCGCAACGATCAGTTATCAACACGCAGATCTGTTTGTGCCACCACGGATGACATTTCTAGGCGAGCGATCACCCGTCTATCCTTACCCGATCCTGCATCCATATTTTGTGCCGTCAAAATTTCGCGATCAGCTGTCACGCGTTTTGCGAATTGAACGCGCTCGCATCGAAAAAGCGAGCGAGGTGTTACAGTCATTTGTGGTGCGGTTAGAGGACACGTCGGTGCCGTGGCACGAAGAAACGCTACCGCGGTGGCAAGCTTCGTTCGATTTGACCAAGGGACGCGTGTACGCCATGCAAGCACGTTGCCTTGAATACTTGGCGGCGACCGAGGGCCTCGTGCAGTCGCTGTCACCCCAAGTCAACGAGATCACGTTGCTGCCCGATGCATCGCTGAGGTCGTCCGAATCAAGGTATCTAGTTGATACGGCGATCCATTCACTCGACAAGTGCATCGAAGAGCATACCGGCACGCCATGGGCCTCTCTGGCGCAGTGGGAACTGGACACGCCGGTTGGATTGCGAGTCGCTCCGGCGGTCATCCCTCCACCACCTCCAGCGCCACCGAGACCGCCACGCGGTCCAAGCTTCTCAACGAAAATGCCGTCTGGATCGTCATCTGGGTCGTCGTTTTCGTTTCCCCGTCTGTAGAAAACGCTCGGCAATAACTTCGCCGTTTCAAATGTTCTCGCAAAGGACACGAGTCGTACGCTGACGCTTTGGAGGTAGTGGACGAGGTCACGAGTCCCCACGACCTAATGGTGTGGACTCGCGACCTAGTGGCCGGGACTCGTGACCTCGTCCACTACGGTGGTAACCAATTTTTAGCGACGAACTTATTGCTGAACCGTGCCTTGGCTGTGCCCGTTCTTTAGCCGCAAAGACGGCAGCGTTGCTGGGGTTATTGCAGCGAGAGCGTCTTATCGAAAAATTCGATCATCGCCTGGCTGGTTCGAGGATTCAAAAACGTGATCAGATGGCCTTGCCCTTTGATCGTCGTCAAATCACAAGAGATTCCCGCCGCTTTGGCTTGCTCGGCAAACAGCAAGCTGTTTTGGATGGGAACAATCGAATCGGCTTCTCCATGGATCAGATGGACGGGCGGATCCTGGGCAGACACATGCGCCGTCGGCGATGCGGCTTCGTAGACACTGGGTTTTTCACGGCGAGATCCGCCTAGAAAGTACGCCAATCCGGTATTCTCGGGCGGAAGATTTCGAAAGTCACACGGAGGGCCACCCACGCAAACCGCTTGGATCGCCGGCAACTTCTGCCAACGCTCGTCATCGGCGGTCCACTCGCTCGACGCCAACTGGGTTTCCATCGGTTCGTCGCTCAGCACGGAAACAAGAAGCGACAAATGGCCGCCGGCGGAATAGCCAAACAGTCCGATACGGCGGAGGTCAAGTGAAAAACGCGCCGCATTCTCTTGGGCCCAGACCAGTGCATCGCGAACATCATCAACTTGCGACGGAAACTTGTAACGCGGAGCCAAGCGGTAGTTAATGTTGATCGTGGCGTAGCCATGTTCGGCCAAAAAGCGCGCGTAGCCTTCGATCGTCCATTTATCGCCACTCATCCAAGCACCGCCGTGCACGATCACCACGGTGGGGAATCCGCCCGCAGGCGGTTCCACGCTGCCAGGAATCATGACGTCGCAACGCCCCGTAGAATCGTCACGCTGGCTGTATTGCTGGTTCGTAAACGTTCGCGGTGCAGCGGTCTCGGTCGCCGCAGTCGATTCGCCTTGTTTGGTAGTGCGTTCGACCGTTTGCTCGGCTGTCTTCGTCGGGGGGGCCGCGGTGAGCGGGCTGGAAGCGGCCACCGCAACGGCGGCGGCGCACACCAAGCCGATTCTTGCAGAGGCGTTCCCCGCTACAGGCCGAACGGGTACAGGCCGAACGAGTACAGGCCGAACGAGCTTCCCGGTCACCCGGCGACCGAATGTCGCAAAATCGTCAAAATGGTGCATCAATAACCCTACAAACGCCGAATGCATTCGAATCCTCATGGTCGCGAAAATTCCGTCCCCGTGCGAAATTGGGGCGGTGGGAGCTTTACGCCGACAAACGTATAATACGTTCCCTGTCGACCCTGTTTAGTCGTCTTACTCGTACAAAGTTCAATATGGCCATCGAGCTAAACACCGTTCCCGAAGCGGTAGAAGCCATTCGCCGAGGCGAAGTCGTGATCGTCGTGGATGCCGAAGATCGCGAAAATGAAGGCGATTTTATCTGTGCTGCTGAAAAAGCGACGCCCGAAACCGTTAATTTCATGCTCTCCGGCCGCGGCCAATTGTGCGTTTCGGTATTGCCCGAAGTCTGTAAGCGGTTGGAACTTGCGCCGATTGTCGCGTTGAACGATGCCCCGCTGAAAACGGCGTTCATGACCCCCGTCGATATCCGCACCGCGAAAACGGGGATCACCGCTCGCGAAAAAAGCGAAACAATCCTTCGCATGACCGCCGACGATTGCACCGCCAATGAATTTGTTCGGCCTGGACACGTTTATCCGCTGTTGGCCAAAGAGGGAGGCGTGCTTCGCCGTGCCGGACATACCGAAGCGTCGGTCGATCTAGCCCGCATGGCTGGTTTGCATCCCGCCGGCGTACTCTGCGAAGTCCTCGATGAAACCGGCGACCGCGCCTCGCGTGATTCGCTCTCAGCGATCGCTCAGAAACACAATCTGAAAATCATCAGTATCGAACAACTGATCGCCCACCGGCGGGTCAGCGAAAAACTGATCAGCCGAGCGGCCGAAGCCGAATTGCCGACGAAATACGGTAACTTCAAAATCATCGTCTACTCGGTCCAGTACGAAGACCAGCAGCCGATTGCATTGGTCTATGGCGATTTGAACGACGACCAAGCAGATGCCGCTGTGCCGCCGTTGGTGCGAATGCATAGCAGTTGCTTTACGGGCGACTTGATTGCATCGCTGCGTTGCGATTGCGGCGATCAGTTGCATATGGCTTTGGAAACGATCAGCAAAGAAGGCCGCGGCACGTTGGTTTATCTGCCGCAAGAAGGACGCGGGATCGGTTTGGCTCAGAAGATTCGGGCTTACGCGTTGCAAGACAATGGACTCGACACGGTCGAAGCCAACCACGCGCTCGGTTTCAAAGCCGACATGCGTGATTATGGAATCGGATTGCAAATCTTGAAGGACCTGGGACTCAGCGAAGTTCGGTTGTTGACCAACAACCCGAAAAAGACCGAGGCGTTCAACCTGCGTGGTTTCGATCTGCGTGTGGTCGATCAGGTCCCGATCGTGTCGGCGGTGAACGAGCACAACCAAAAGTATCTCAGCACCAAACGCGAAAAACTCGGTCACAAACTGCCGAATTTGTAAGGCGGAAGGCGTTGTGACGCCCATGCTCCTTCTCCCTGCTACTTTGATCTGACACGACGACGCTGAAGCTTCCCAGAATGAAAGACTCCCCTTCGGAATTTAGGCCCGCTCGTGTCGCGATTCTGGGCGTGGGCCTGCTTGGCGGCAGCGTGGCTCGCGCGATCCGGCAATCGGTTCCCTCGGTTCATGTCGTCGGCATCGTTCGCTGTGCCGACAAAGGCCAACAGTGGGTCGATTCGGGAGTCGTCGATGCGGTCACCGAATCCATCGAACAGGCGTGCGGTAACGTCGACGTCGTGGTGATTGCAACGCCCGTGGACACGGTCGCCGAAAAGGTAATTGCGGTTGCCAAAGCATCAAACCCCGATTGCTTGATCACCGATGTCGGTAGCACTAAGCGAACGATCGTCAAAGCGGTCAGCCAGTGTCCCGAAGCGGTTGCCAAATTTGTCGCAGCTCATCCGATCGCCGGGAGCGAGAAAACGGGCGCCGAACATGCCACAGCGGATTTGTTTGTCGGCAAAGTGGTCGTGTTGACTCCTAGTGAACAAACGCCAGCGGACTTGCTCGAGCGGGCGGAGCAATTTTGGCGGTTGACTGGCGGGCGGATCGTCACGCTCAGCCCCCAGGATCACGATACCCACTTGGCATCGGTAAGCCACGTGCCGCATTTGGCTTCCTCGGCGGTGGCCAAATTGGTCTGTGAGCAATCGGCGGATCTGGTGGGCAGCGGATGGACCGATATCACTCGCGTTGCCGCAGGCGATCCCGCAATGTGGTTGGCGATTTGTCAAGAAAATCGGACGGCGATCGAAGAGCAACTTCGCCGCTTGGCAGGCTCGATCGAAGAGGTCCGACAATGGATGCACTCCCGCGACGACGAGAGCCTGTTGCGATGGCTAAAAGAGGCGAAAACGATTCGAGATTCGTTTTGAGTCGGCCTGGTCACCCTGAAAAACTCGCACTCAGAGAACATGGCTTCCTTGATTTCCGGCAATACCGAGCCCTCTGGGGCTATGGAATTTAGCGCCGTTGGCGTAAAAAACGGGGGCGTCGACAATTCGCAGGCGTCCACGGCGACAACGATCCGACCGCTGCCCCATCAGCGAATACACTTCACTTCGAAATTTTGAAATACTGGAAACGCAACCATGCCGCTTTGGCAAATTGATATTTATCCGGCCGAAGGTCAAGTCGATCGTGAAGCCGAGCGAACCCAAGAAGAAATTCACGAGCTTGGGCTGCATGACAATTTAGAAGTCGACTGTGCCCGCAGCTTCCTGATCCAAGGCGATTTCGCTCATGACCAAGCGGTCCAGCTCGCCAATACGCTGCTTGTCGATGCGGTCACGGAACGATCGGTCGTCGCGATCGCCGGCCAAGACGTGCTGAACGAACCGCCCGGTGATAGTTTGACGCTCGTCAACGTGCTGCCCAAACCGGGCGTGATGGACCCGGTGGCCGCCAGTACGATTGCCGCGGCCAAGGACATCGGCTTCAACGTCGATGCCGTGCGGACGCTACGCAAGTTCTGGATCAGCGACGTCGAGGAACCGGTACTTGATGCCATTTGCCGCCGCGCCCTGTCGAACGACTCGGTCGAACAGGTCGTCGTCGGCCCGCTGGAAATGGACCAATTGGATGTCGGTTCGGCAGGCCAATTCGAACTGAAAACGATTCCGATTCGCAAACTCAGCGATCCGGAACTCGAAACGCTTTCCAAAGAAGGCCAGTTGTATCTGACGCTGGTCGAGATGCAAACGATTCGCGATCACTTTGAATCGATCGGTCGTGACCCGACCGACATCGAACTCGAAACGGTCGCGCAAACGTGGTCCGAGCACTGTAGCCACAAAACGCTGGCCGGTCGGATCCACTATCGCGGCCCCGGTGCCGACGGGACTCCCGAAGCGGACGAGCGTCAGTACGAAAACATGCTCAAAGAAACGATCTTTGCCGCCACGCAAACGATTCGTAAAACACTCGGCGATGACGATTGGTGCGTCAGCGTGTTCAAGGACAACGCCGGCGTCGTCACGTTTGACGACAAGTACCATGTTTGTTTCAAAGTTGAAACGCACAACCATCCGTCTGCACTGGAGCCCTACGGCGGTGCGAACACGGGACTCGGCGGTGTGATCCGTGACCCGATGGGCACCGGGATGGGAGCCAAGCCGGTTTGCAATACCGATGTGTTCTGCTTTGCTCCGCCCGATACCGATCCGACCGGATTGCCACCAGGCGTGCTGCATCCGCGGCGAGTGATGAAAGGCGTTGTCTCGGGCGTTCGTGACTACGGCAATCGGATGGGGATCCCGACCGTCAACGGTGCGGTCTATTTTGATCGTCGTTATCTCGGTAACCCGTTGGTGTACTGCGGCAACGTCGGCATCATTCCCGTCGGCATGGAAGAGAAAGAGGTCCAGCCTGATGATTTGATTGTCGCCATCGGTGGACGTACCGGCCGCGACGGTATTCACGGCGCCACGTTCAGTTCGGCGGAATTGACCAGCGAATCGGAATCGCTTTCCGGCGGTGCGGTGCAAATTGGCAACGCGATCACCGAAAAGATGGTGCTCGATGTATTGATGCAGGCACGTGATCGTGGGTTGTACAACGCCGTGACCGATTGTGGTGCGGGCGGTTTTTCGAGTGCCGTGGGCGAGATGGGCGAAAAGCTCGGCGCCGAAGTTTGGCTCGAAAAGGCGCCGCTGAAATACGAAGGTCTCAGCTATACCGAAATCTGGATCTCCGAAGCTCAAGAACGCATGGTCCTTTCGGTCCCGCAAGACTCGTGGGATGAACTTCGCGAACTTTGTGAAAGCGAAGGAGTCGAGGCGGCGATCCTCGGCCGTTTTGCCCCGACCGGTCGTTTGCAACTGACTTATCACGGCAACGTCGTTGGCGATGTGTCGATGGAATTTTTGCACGACGGACGACCGCCGATCATTCGCGACGCCGTCTATCATCCGGCACCGACGACAGCGGCCGAGTTGCCGTCGCTGGATGATGCAGGTCACCGCGACGTGCTATTGAAGATCATGGGCAGCCTGAACGTCGCCAGCAAGCACTGGATCATCCGCCAATACGATCACGAAGTCCAAGCGGGCAGCGTGGTCAAACCGTTGGTCGGCCCGATGTGCGATGGCCCCAGCGATGCGGCGGTAGTCAAACCGCGACTCGAAAGTCGTCGTGGGTTGGTGATCTCGTGTGGCATGAATCCTCATTACGGTGATTTTGACACCTATCACATGGCGACCTCGGCGATCGATGAAGCAATGCGAAACGCGGTGGCGGTCGGTGCCGATCCGGCCAAGATCGCGATCCTTGATAACTTCTGCTGGGGATACACCGATCGCTCCGAAACACTTGGTTCGCTGGTTCGGGCCGCAATCGCCTGCCAAGACATGGCGGTCACGCTGGGCACTCCGTTTGTCAGCGGCAAAGACAGCTTGAATAACGAGTTCAGCTACAACGACTCCGACGGAAATCGTCAAACCATCGCGATTCCGCCTAGCTTGTTGATCAGTGCGATGGGGCAAATTGACGATGTCGCCAAAGCGATCACGATGGATGCCAAAGCGGCCGGCAATGCCGTCTTCTTGGTCGGTGAAACCAAATCGGAACTTGGTGGGTCTCACTTGCTGCTGGCACTCGATTCAAGTGGCGGTCAAGTGCCGACGGTGGACGCGGTGCAAGCCAAGAACACTTTTGCCGCGGTGCATCAAGCGATCGGCGGACGGATGATCCGTGCCTGTCACGACTTGAGCGAAGGCGGTTTGGCGGTCGCCGCGACCGAAATGGCGATGGCGGGCGGGTTGGGCATGAGCCTGAATATCGACGCGATCTGCAAGAAATCGGGATTGTCGGCGACCGAGGTGATGTTCAGCGAATCGAACACCCGCTTCCTGTGCGAAGTGCCGAGCGACCAAGCCGACGCATTTGCCGAGCTGTTCGCGAAATCCGCGGTTTCGGCGACACGGCTAGGTACAATGGACGATTCCGGTAAATTGGAAATCATGACCGATGCCGGATCAGTGCTAAGCGTAACGCTGACCGACGCCAAGGCCGCTTGGCTCAAGCCACTGAACTGGTAAGCAGGTAGGAAGGAGTCTTTCGGTGTATGTTAGCCGTTTTGGCGCTAGCCACGGTTCCCATGTTCAACCGGGGCTATCGACCCTAACGGCTAATTGGATTTTAGCCAACGATTCCTGTCTACCAGCTTAGTCTCGCATTCCTGTCAAAATCCCCGCCGCATTGCAAACGACGAAGCCACAATGATTTCAGCGATCGAAAGAGCCGCATACACCGTTGTTGTCTCGCGAGGCCAATCGCGGAACCCGCAAAAGCGGGCGATCGAACAACAACTTGCCGACGCTGCCGCGAAAATCGACGGCGTCGACGTGTTGGTCGTTCCGCACCTATACGATTTGCCCAAAACGAGCGAGTCGTATCAGCAGTTGTCGCAGATCGAAGGCGATTTGATCGTCTTCTCGTGGATCTATTCCCGCGCTGCCCACTGGGTCTTGGATCGTAACGGCGTCCGTGGCCAATTGGTGGAAACGGAATTGGGCGAGTCGAATGCGGATGAGTCGGATGACGAAGTCGATGAGGCTGTCAACGGACAAGCAAGTGATGCGGAGGACGAGGACGACGGAGTCGACCGAGTCGCAACGTTGTACCCACGGCCGGATCGCAAGATCCACTGCATCGATTTGAAACTGGCGGGAGATGCGGATCCGTTTCTCAACGAATTGAAACGGATTGTTGGTCAACCGACCGAGGACAAATCGTCGGCAAACAGTTTGCCGATCATTGGCGGCAAGTTGGTGGAGGTCGAAGAACAGACATCGCGGCGTTGGTACCCGGTGATCGACTTCAGCCGCTGCACGAACTGTATGGAGTGTGTCGATTTTTGTTTATTCGGCGTGTATGGCGTCGATGCGGCCGAGACGATTTTGGTGGAACAGCCCGACAATTGTCGCAAAGGATGTCCTGCGTGCAGCCGTGTCTGTCCCGAAAACGCGATCATCTTCCCCCAGCACAAAGCACCCGCGATCGCCGGTGCGGAGGTCGAAGGGGACGAAGGCTTCAAAATTGACTTGTCGCAATTGTTTGGGGCTCCGGCGGGTAGCGACGATCCGATCGCCACCGCAGCCCGCGAGCGTGACGAGCAATTATTGTTAGCCGGCCGCGACACCGTCGGCATCGACGATCAACTACTGAAGCGTCAACAGCAGCACGCTGCCAAACCCAAAGACCAACTCGACCGCCTGATCGATTCTTTGGACGACTTCGATCTGTAGCGGTCGGCCGTCGCAACAACACGTTTCACTCGCCCAAAAAAGTGGAGAGGGTCGGCATCTGTGAGATTTCCAAGGAGGGCCATGTGGCGCCGGGTTTGGCAAGATGCCATCAGTTGTGTCTTACGGCGTTCATAGCATTGCCCGACCCGCTTGAGGTTCGTGTTGTTGTCATCACCATCCCCCGAGGTTGCGCTGCGCGACCTCGGGCTGTGTTGTCCGACCGCGTTGCGGTCAATAAGTGACCGCCAAATTTCCCCCCCCCGACGCCAAAGGCGTTTAACAACAAAGCCCAGGGGCGCGAAGCGCACCCAGGGTTCGCTGACGCCGGTTTGATTTCAGCCACGAAGTGGCGATAGGTTGTAGCCATGGACGTGAGCCCACAGAGCAATTCATGCGCATGATCATCCTTCCGTTGAGCTTGTCTCGGCGGAGGGAACAACTGGCAGCTACCGAGCGAACGCAAGG
>NZ_ANOG01000578.1 GCF_000346295.1 Rhodopirellula maiorica SM1
GGCACAACCACTTCGGCACGACACTTAGGACACGGCAATGTGCGTCCTCGCAAGTGGGTACCGGCTTTCAAGCGATGCCCGGCATGACATTGAACGTGCACGAATTCCATTTCCGTAGCCTTTGATTTTAAGTGGATTTAAGCCAACGCCAGCCGACTTAAACATGCGGGGGGCGTGTTGTGTGGCACGGTGTCGGTCACAAAAACGCCACACCCTAAGAACCCCATGTCTGCCCTGGGGTTTCGGACTATTTTTGCCATTCGTGTTGCGTCGATTGTCCGTGCTTTCGCTTGACGGGATACCGCCGCCCCCCCACTCTCACTCAACACTGCTACAGCGGGCGTCAGTCGTCTTCCTGTTTCAGTTTTCGATAGATCGTCTTTCGATCCAGCCCCAGAATCCGAGCCGCCTGAGTTTGGTTGCCTCCGACGGCGTCCATGACGTGATTGATATAGCGACGCTGAACCTCTTCCATCGACACCAATTCAGCCGGATCGAAGCCACCAAAGATCAACGTGCCGCCTTTGAAATTACGAATCTTTTCTGGCAAGTCCTCGACGGTAATTTTGTCGTAACGTGTCAGTGCGATCGCGCGTTCAATCACGTTTCGCAGTTCACGCACATTTCCAGGCCATGAATAGCTGAGCAGTTTTTCAGCAACACCCTCGGCCAATCCGTCGACCGGTTTGTTTTCGCTGTTGGCAAATCGCTCGCGAAAGTGCTCGGCCAATCGCAGTACGTCCGCACCGCGTGCACGCAGCGGTGGCAACTCGATTCCAATCACGTTGATTCGGTAGTACAAATCTTCGCGAAAACGCCCATCGGCGACCGCGGTTTCCAAATCGCGGTTCGTCGCCGTCAACACTCGCACATCAAAGGTCATCTCTTTATCGCTACCGACCGGCCGCACCTTGCGTTCTTCGAGCGCTCGCAACAGTTTGACTTGCATCGTCATCGGCATCTCACCCATTTCGTCCAACAGCAGCGTCCCGCCGTCGGCTTCTAAGAACAATCCGCGACGTTCGCCTCGAGCATCCGTGAACGCACCTTTGACATGCCCGAACAATTCGCTTTCCAACAATGTTTCGGTTAATGCCGCGCAGTTGACCGCAACAAACGGTTTGCTCGAACGACGGCTATTGGCATGAATCGATCGGGCCACCAATTCTTTGCCCGTCCCACTTTCGCCGGTAATCAATACGGCGGCGTCCGAATTGGCGACTTGTTGCAAATGATCGTACAAGGCCTGCATGGCGGGACTCTGCCCAAGCACTTCACCAAATGAAGCCGCTGAATTTTGCGAGGACTCGAGCAAGCGAACTTGTTCAGACAACCGTCGATGCTCAATCGCGCGTTTGATCGAAAGCGACAACAAATCCATCTCGATCGGCTTGGTGATAAAGTCATACGCTCCGCTCCGCATCGCCGCTATCGCGGTTTCGAGCGTTCCAAACGCTGTCATCACGATCACCGGAATGTCCGGTCGAAGCTGAGTCAGCTGTTCACACAACTGCAGCCCCGTGGTGCCCGGCATGCGAACGTCGGTTAACACGACGTCGTAATCGCGTTTGTGAATCGCCTCGATCGCTTCGCTGGCCGAGGTGAACCAGTCACTTTTTATCTCGCGAAGTCGCAGATCGGTATGGATCAACTCGCACATATTTCGCTCGTCATCGACGATCAGGACGCGAGACGATTCCTTGGGCTCTGTCATCATTCCAATCTCAGTTTGAGTAACCAAACGCCATGTTCCCCGATCCCCCGTATTGGACGAAGCAACGAGTCCTGCAGCACGGGACTCTCGTAGCCTCGTCCACCACGATCGCTTGCATAGGGATTTTTGGCAAAATCCGCTACGATCGTTTGCACAGCGGATTTTTGGCAAAATCCACTACGGGTGCTTATGACGCGGAAAACTGACGCGAAACGTGGTGCCTTGGCCTTGCTTGCTGTCCACAGTAATATCGCCGCCATGTTCACGCACGATACCGTAGGCAATCGACAACCCAAGCCCCGTTCCTTCGCCAACGTCTTTTGTCGTGTAAAAAGGTTCGAACACCTGGTTCAAGTTTTCGGCCTGAATTCCCACACCGGTGTCTCGCACATCGACCCACACTCGGTCGGATTCCTCGTCGCTGCCGAGCGATACGGTCACCGTCCCTCCATTGGGCATCGCCGCAATCGCATTGCTGATCAAATTCGTCAACACTTGTTGAACCTGTGCTGCATCACCATCGATTTCCATCGGCAGTGTAGCCGAATCGAATACCAATTCGGCTTCCGATTTGCTGACCAACGGACGCATCAGATCACAGGTTCGCGCGACAATCTCTCCCAGTTCAATCTGGCCATGCGGCGATGGGGTCTGACGAGCGAAATCGAGCAACTGACGAATGATTGCCGTCATTCGCTCCGATTCGCTCTTGATCGTCTTCGCACTCGACGCGACCTCGTCTGCCGATAACTTACCGCTAGCGATCAATCCTGCACGTCCCGACACCACATTCAGCGGAGTACCAAGTTCATGGGCCACTCCGGCAGCAAGCGTCCCGATTGTGCCCAAACGGTCCGTATGCCGAATGGTATCACGCTGTGCACTCAGCCGATGACTCATCTGGCTGATCGCGGCGGCCAGCCGTCCCAGTTCGTCGTGACATGTCAGCGCCGGTGGTTGATCAAGTTTGCCTTCGCCGATGCGGTTGACCTGTTCAATTAGTTTGTCCAGCGGTTTGCCAACCAACTGAACGCCGCCCCAATAGATCACCAGCGCGGATAATCCCGCGACGCCCAACAGCGACAGCAGTGATGCATACAGCGAATCACGGACCAACGAATC
>NZ_ANOG01000579.1 GCF_000346295.1 Rhodopirellula maiorica SM1
ATGATTCTCGGACAATACGTCGCCGAAGTCTTTTGCAGTGATCCGTAAACTCTCCGTTTGTGTGTTCGACTCGGTGTCTGTCAAAATGACCATGGAATTTCTGCCATTCGTTGCTTGTGCCCAAGCTGCGGTGGGAACGCAGCCACATGCGATGAGTCCCAGGATTAACTTGCAGTGATGTAACATTCTTCAGCTCGCCTCTACTAAATAAATGATGGTTTGGGACCTCAGCGTAATCCAATTCGTGTTTCCGGAAGTGTATAGGGTTGAACGCAAAGCCAATATTCGCCCAAAATGTGTTACGGCTGCGAAACTGGGTTATGATAGAGAACCGGTGACGCTGCCGCCCCCTCTCCCCCCTTCCCACCTCAATCTGCCTCATGCGTCCGTTACTGTCGATCCTTGCGCTGTCGCATTGTCTGCTGTTTAGTGGGCTATTGCTTGTTGCTCCGCTTGACGCGGCGGATATTGTCGACGGCACCACTTCGTTTCCACCTGAACAGATTGAGTTTTTTGAATCCGAGATTCGACCGCTGTTGGTCCAGCACTGTTTCGATTGTCACAGCACCGATGCACTCGAGGTCGAGGCCGGTTTGTACGTCGATAGCCGTGAAGGAATGTTGCATGGCGGTGAATCGGGAGCCGCAGTGGTGCCGGGCCAGCCGTCGGAAAGTTTGCTGATCCAATCGGTCAACTACGAAGCGAGCGAGATGCCGCCGGATCGTAAGTTGGACCCACAGCAGATTGAAGCGTTGACGCGATGGGTTGAAATAGGAGCTCCTTGGCCACAGGTCACCGCGTCACCCGGAGTCCCGATCGCGACCGGGACGGATTGGTCCACGTTTGATTGGGACACCGCTCGTCAGAGCCATTGGGCGTGGCAGTCGGTGCAGCGGCCGAAGATCCCCATGGTGGACCCAAAGCTGGTGGTCAATCCAATCGACAATTTTGTTGTCGCCCGCCGCGCCGCAGCAGGACTTGATGCGGCGGCGATCGCGGAACCCGAGATTCTGGCTCGCCGTATTTACATCGATTTGATCGGTGTTCCACCTACATCGACCCAAGTGCAGTCGTTTGCTGCGTCGGCAGCGATGAACCGGCAAAACGCGGTCGAGACGCTGGTCGATGAATTGCTCGCGTCGCCGATGTACGGCCAACGCTGGGGTCGCCACTGGTTGGACGTTGCTCGATACAGTGACGGACGCGGCGGTTTTCTCGACAACAAACCGCTCGATGCCGCTTGGCGTTATCGCGACTGGGTCGTGGACGTCCTAAATCAAGACATGCCGATCAACGAATTCATTTGTTTGCAAATCGCCGGCGATCAGAGCGGTGAATTTTCAGATTCCATTGCCACAGGGTTCTTCGCACTTGGCCCAACCTATCGATCCGATGGCGGCGATCCCGACAGCGTCGCACAGGCCAAAGGGGAAACGTTGGATGACCGCATCGATACGCTGACCCGAGGACTGCTGGGGATCACCGGAGCGTGCGCGCGTTGTCATGACCACAAGTTCGATCCGATTCCCCAACAGGATTACTATTCACTCGCGGGCATTTTTAATAACACCGCGGTGCGTGATCTGCCGCTCGCGACAAACGATGTGGTCAAGCGGTTCAATGACCACAAGAACAAGGTGAACGAGCTGCAAAAACAACTCAACCAGCTCAATAAAAAGGTCAAGGACGAGAAACGCGATGCGACGGCGGAGGAGCAAATGCAGCAAGACGAGTTGCAGGCGACACTGGCTGAATTAAAACAGGATGCACCCCCCGGCTACGACGTCGCTCATACGCTGCATGACACCGGTAACGGCGATATGAAAGTCGCATTGCGAGGCAATCTTCGCCGAACCGGTGACGTCGCACCGCGTCGTTTTTTAAGGCTGTTGTCGGGCAAAGAACCGACTCGATTCACCAGCGGCAGCGGACGCGCGGAGCTTGCCGCGGCCATCATCGATCCCCAGAACCCGCTGACGGTTCGTGTTTTTGTCAATCGCGTGTGGATGCATCATTTCGGTGCGGGCTTGGTCCGCACACCAAGTAACTTTGGCACGCTGGGCGAAGCTCCGACGCATCCTGAGCTACTTGACTGGTTGGCCGATGAGTTTGTCGCGGGCGGTTGGTCGCTCAAGTCACTGCATCGCCAAATCATGACTTCGGCAACCTATCAACTCAGTAGCGAGTTTGACGAGCAATCGTTTGCCGCCGACGGCGATAACCGATTGTTGTGGCGAATGAGCCCCCGGCGAATGGATGTCGAAGCGTGGCGTGATTCGCTATTAGCGGTGACCGGCGAACTTGATACGACGACCGGCGGTCCCTCGCTTGCCGATGTCACGCAAAATAAACGTCGAACGCTGTATGCCAAAGTGAGCCGCAATGGGGACGTGTTTGAGTCGGATCGTTTCTTGCGTCGCTTTGATTTTCCGCTGATGCGGGCCACGGTTGCCCAGCGGCCCAGCAGTATTGTGCCGCAACAGTATCTGTTTTTGATGAACAGTCGCTTCATGGTCGAGCGAGCGAAATCACTGGTAACGCTGCTGGCGTCCGAGTGCGAATCGGATGCGGCGCGAATCGAGTACGCTTACCGATGGTTGTACAACCGCAGTCCCGAACCGATGGAACTAGAGCTTGGGCTAGAGTTTGTCAGTGGCCACGAATCGGATAGACACTCCGAAGGTGATAGTCCACTTTCACGTTGGGATCGCTACGCTCAGGTCTTGCTGAGTTCCAATGAATTCATGTTTGTGAGGTAATTGAAGATGTTTCACTACGATCCGATGCCGGCGCTGAGTCGTCGCGATGCGCTTCGCAAAATCGGGGCTGGGTTTGGCTCGCTGGGGTTGGCCAGCGTGGTGGCTCAGGCAGAAGCGGCAACGGGATCCGCCGCGTCGATTTCGCCATTGTCACCGAAATTACCGCACTTTGCTCCCAAGGCTAAACATGTGATTCAGCTGTTCATGCCGGGCGGACCGTCTCAGGTGGACACGTTTGACTACAAACCGCAGCTAGCGAAATTCGCGGGTCAGCGGCCTGCGATGGTCGATCGCAAATCACTGCGAAATACCAAGATGGGGCTGATGCCGTCGCCGTACTCGTTCAAACAGCACGGTCAATGCGGCAAGCATGTCAGCGAGATTTTTCCACACGTTGCCGAGTGTGTTGACGATATCTGTTTTATCCATTCGATGCACACCGACATCCCCGAACATGCCGGCGCGATGATGATGATGAACGCCGGACATCTGCAACCGAGTCGCCCCAGTATGGGGGCGTGGTTGGTATATGGTTTGGGGACCGAGAATCAAGATTTGCCGGGGTTTGTTGCGATGAGCCCGCGCGCCCAGCCACGCAACAAACTGGCAAATTGGGGCAATGCATTTCTGCCTGGTGCCTATACAGGCACCTACGTCAATATTCACGAAATGCAGCCCAATCGCATCTTGGACGACCTGAAAAACGGCTGGTTGCCCAAGGCGGGGCAACGTCAGCAGGCGGATTTGTTGACGCGGTTAAACCAAATCGATCTGCAGCGGCAACAACAAGACCAGCAGCTCGAAGCGAGCATCCAGACGATGGAGATGGCGTTTCGTATGCAGTTCGCTGTTCCCGACGCGTTTGATACGAGCCAGGAATCGAAGCAAACGCTCGAAATGTATGGCGACAGCGAATACGCCAAAGGCTGCTTGTTAGCGCGACGGTTGATCGAACGTGGCGTCCGTACTGTCCAGCTATCTCATTCGATCGACGGTTACGACATCGCCTGGGATACCGGGCACGGCAACATTGTTGACGGTCATCGGAAGCTTGCGGTGGCCTGTGATCAAGGGATCGCGGCACTGATCAAAGACTTGAAACAACGCGGACTATTTGAAGAAACGCTGCTGATTTGGGGAGGCGAGTTTGGGCGTGCCCCGACCTCCGAAGGCCAAAAGGGACGTGACCACGATCATTATGGATTCACCACTTGGATGGCAGGCGGCGGTGTGAAAGGCGGGATCAGCTACGGATCGACGGACGAATTTGGGCTGACCGCGATCGAAGATCGAGTGCATGTGCATGACTTGCATGCAACGGTCCTGCATTTGATGGGACTCGATCACGAACGGTTGACGTACCGCTACAGCGGGCGTGATTACCGCTTGACCGACGTGCATGGAAAAGTGGTCCAGGACATTATCGCCTAGTGCTGCGTCGATCTCGGATTTGAAAGTAGTGGATCTTGCCAAAGATCCTTCCGCACCTAGAACATCGCTCTGGTCGAAGTACTGCTGCGTAGCGACCTCAGCTTTTCGACTCGGTGAAGTACTCGTCGTATGTGAGTACAATGAAACCCTCGTCTGAAATCTCCAACTTCCCCCCCTTTCGACAGAAACTTATCGTGAATTTGCTTCGCATTCTTGCTGCCGTTCCCGTCATTGCGTTCACGCTGCTCACAGAGCTTCCCACCTACGCGGAAGACGCTGATCAAATTAAGCGTCCCAATGTGTTGTTCATCCTGACCGATGATCAACGCTACGACGCACTCAGTTGTATGGGGCATCCGCATCTGAAGACGCCGAACATCGACCGTTTGGCCGACGAAGGCTTATTGTTCAAGAACCACTTTTGCACCACCAGCCTCTGTTCGCCTAGTCGTGCTTCGATCCTGAGCGGATTGTATGCTCATACCCACGGCGTTACAAATAACTTCACTGAATATCCGACGGACATGACTAGTTTTCCGCTGCGGTTGCAGGACACGGGGTACGAAACTGCGTACGTCGGCAAGTGGCATATGGGCGAGGGGAATGACATGCCGCGGCCCGGGTTTGATCATTTTGTGACCCACAAAGGTCAAGGTAGTTATTTCGATACCGAGTTTAATTTCAACGGCAACGATCGCCGCGTCGTCAAAGGCTACTATACCACCGTCGTGACGGACATGGCGATGGACTGGATCGGGGACCGCGACTCGGACAAGCCTTGGTTGATGATGGTGGGCCACAAGGCACCGCACAGTTTCTACTTTCCCGAAGAAAAATATCAAAAGACGTTCGACGACGTGGATGTGCAGTATCCCAAAAGTGCCTTCAACCTCAGCGACAAGCCAGCATGGTTCCAAAAGCGACTCGATACATGGCACGGCATCTACGGTCCGCTGTTCGATTGGCGAAAACAGTTTCCCGACAAAAGCCCCGAGGCAGTCAAGGATTTTGCCCGCATGGTCCGTGCGTATTGGGGAACCTTGTTGTCAGTCGACGACAGCGTTGGGCGTTTGTATCAATTCCTTGCCGAACGTGGCGAGCTCGACAACACATTGGTGATCTTTACCTCGGACAACGGGCTATTGGAAGGTGAACATGGCATGGTCGACAAACGGACCGGACATGAACCATCGATCCGAATTCCGTTGGTGGTTCGCTACCCAGGGCTGACACAACAGTCACGTGTGATTCCGCAGTTGACTGCGACGGTTGATTTCGCCCCTACAATTCTGGATATCTGCAACGCCAAACCACTCGAAAAGGTGCACGGGGCAAGCTGGAAACGTTTGGCACAAGGCGACACGTCCGATTGGCGAACCAGTTTGTATTACGAATACAATTACGAGAGCCAGTTTCCGTATACGCCAAATGTTCGAGCGCTGCGAACGGACCGCTGGAAATACATTCGCTACCCGCATGGCGATGGATCTCCCGATCGGCACATGGCCGAGTTGTATGACCTATCGAAGGACCCCGAAGAAGACCGAAATCTGATCGATGTCCCCGAGTATGCCGAGACCGTCAAAACGCTCCGCGCGGAACTGGATCGATTGATTGCCGCCAGCGGCGATGGCAAACCCGACACCATGCCGATTGACGAAGGCATTCAATCCGGTTTACCCGAAGAATCGATCCGCTAAGCTCGGTGGAAGCCAGGGGGGGATCAAGAGTATTTCGGTCTAGCAACTCTCCGTGTCTCCGTGTTGAAACGCAACACTGTAAATCATTTGAAGGCGGTTTTGTAGCGGATGCGAAACAAATCAAAACGCGAATTGATACGCAAATTCGCGAGCGCTTGGTCACCGTCGCGAATTAATGAAGTCGATGTCGTATTTGTTGGGAAGCCAGCATCGGTGCTTGTAAGCACGACCCAGTTGAATCCGCTGACGCTACGTGAAATGTATGCGGACATGCCGCATGCGCCACCACCATGTGCCGCTGTAAAGCCGTTTTGTGCGGGCCAGATATCCCATCCGAATCCATAGAAATTTGGTTTCGGTGATCCATCGTCTCGAACAGACGGCAAACCTCTCGGCGGTGAAAACATCGCCTTGATCGCATTGGGGGATAGAATTCGCATGCGTGCCGGGGAGTCAAATGCGGCTAGCAGCCGCGAAAGATCGACCGCCGAGGCAAGCCAGCCGCCGTGCGACTCGACAACCTTGTTTGGCCACGATCGGAGGTCGCACGCAACAAAACTGCCGTGGATCGGCTCTCCGTTCTTCGTTTCGTGAGTGTATGCCGTAGCCTCGTTGTCATACGGATTGTCCGCGCGAAGTTTCATCTGTTGAATGCCCAGTGGTTTCAACACCTCGTTTGTAACATAGTCTTCGTAGGTCTCGCCCGTCACTTTCTCGATCACTCTGCCCAAGATGCAGTAGCCAATGTTCGAGTAGGCAAACTTTGTGCCAGGGTCAAAGTCCAACGGCTTTGTTAGCATGTATTGAACGATGTGATTCGGATGCAACTCCTCGTGGGCAATGTTTAGATGCTCACAAACTCGCACGCGGTTGCTTGTTCCCAGTGGATCATAGGAAGCGGTTCGATCCCATCCGCCCGTATGGTTGAGAAGATGCCGGATGGTCACCGCTCGAATTCGAGTATCAAACTCGTCGTTTCCGTTCGCAGACGGATCGAGCTGTAAAACATCGATGAAACGATCATCGAGCCCAAGCTTGCGGTCCTGAACAAGCTTCACGACCGCTATTGCAGTAATGGGTTTGGACACGCTGGCGATACTGAACAGCGTTGTTGGCTCCGCCGGAGCCGCCGCGGATAAATCGCGATATCCGATCGCTCGGGCGTAGATCAGTTTGCCGTTTCGTGAAACAGCCACGGCCGTCCCGACGGCATCACGATTATTTGCGAACCGTTCCACAAGCGGATCAAGAACCGACGAGATTTCCTTCGCAATCGTGGGGTCCGACGATGGATCAGGCGAGATCGGAATAGCGTCGCTTGGACGCGACAGCGGTTCCGCCGCATTGGTAAATGTAAAGCAAAGCAACGCGCTCGCCACGAAGGCCGGAATCGTAATGTGCTTCATCAAGGTGCGGTCAAATCTAGAAAGGCGGATGGATTCAGGAAGGCAGGCAGTGGGTTCACAATATGGCGGCGATAACGGCGCTGCTGCGGTGGATCTTGCATTGGCTACATTAGTGCCTCACGCCACAATGTCAAAATTCAAATTGTTCAATACTGCTATTGAACGTTGTACCATCCTGATTTGTCATCGTGTAGTAACACAGCCAATTCGGGATGTCGGGGGACCGTCCTACTGGCGTCAGCAATGGTTACTGCGTTGTTACGGAGCGCAATCAAAAACAGGACAGAGAAACTAGCGTCAAAGCGGCTAATAGACGGAAAGACTCGTGCCTAGCTACTTAATCCGAGAATTGCACTCAGCGTCTCTTAGTACGAACACCCTTCCGAGCCATGGAAAATCTGCGTTGCGACGGGCCCGGAATGTGCACGCGACATTGCCATGCACACAATCTTCCGCCGACGCATGGGGGTAAGGCAAAATGGACGCTTCGATAGTACGTTTAGGCACCGCGGGATGGAGCTTGCGAGCCGAGCATAAACGCCACTTTCCCGACAGCGGAACGCACTTGCAGCGTTACAGCAAAATTCTGAACGCCGTCGAAGTGAACTCGTCGTTTTATCGCTCGCATCGTCCGCAGACATGGGCCAAATGGAGCGAAAGTACCGGCGAGGATTTTCGTTTCAGCGTCAAAGCTCCGCGTCAGATCACACATTATCGCCGACTGAAAAACGTCCGCGAGTTGTGGGAGTCGTTTTGGAACGAGGTTGGTCTGCTTGGCGAGAAATTGCGAGTGGTCTTGTTTCAATTGCCTCCGACGCTGGCCTTTGATCAACAAGTCGCAAGTCGATTCTTTTTAGAGGTTCGCGACACTTACCATGGCCCCGTCGTGTTGGAACCGCGACATCCAAGCTGGTTCACGCCGACTCCGGAAAAGTTACTCGATGCACATCGCATTAGTCGTGTGGCGGTCGATCCGCACCCCTGCGGATTGTCGGCACTGCAACCGGCCGGCGACACAAGCTTCGTCTACTTTCGGCTTCACGGGCACCCAAAGATTTACTATTCGAATTATTCGGACGAGTATCTTGAGGACCTACGAAAGCGAATTCAGGAGTGCGCGGCGGACGAGGTTTGGTGCATCTTTGACAACACGGCCGAGGGCCACGCAACCTTCAACGCACTGACGATACAGGAGTTTGCATCGAGATCCCAGCAGACGTCTACCTGAATCGCGGCGGTAGGGCCAATGATCGTCTTCGATAAACCAAGACATTTTGGCTCCTTTGCAGCGGTGACCAGATTCCCGGCCTCAACCGAGGCTTACTCCAGATAGCTCTTGAGCATCCAGACGGTTTTCTCGTGTACTTGGATCCGCGCGATCATGATGTCTTCGGACTCCGAATCGCCTGCTTCGCCCGCTTTATCGCGTGCGACTTTGAGATCATCGAGCAATTTCTCGTTCGATTTGACCAAATGCGCGACCATATCCTTGGCCGAGGCATCTTCGGCGATTTCATCGATCCCTGCCATTTTCGCCAAATTCGACAAGCCTCCAGGCGCGAGTGCACCTTTGGCACGAATTCGCTCGGCGATCTCATCGACGGCAAGAAACAGTTCGGTGTACTGCTCTTCAAACGCCGTGTGCAGCGAGAAGAAAGACGGTCCACGCACGTTCCAGTGACAAACATGCGTCTGGCCGATCAACGCATAGGTGTCCGCAACAACTTGTCTCAACGATTGGGTGACGGCATCGCTCACTGCAGTATTCCTCAGGAGTCTAGGGGAATCGGGAGTTCAAGAGAAAGGGGATGCCCGATTATAGAGTACAGGGAAGAGCATTGTTTGCATGCGTCGCCTGTCCGGCAATTCCGACCGTAGGAAGGGGATGGGCGGTGTCGACGCCGCAAAAGCACCCTCGGCAGGATTCGAACCTGCGACCTGCTCGTTAGGATGCGCAGATCAAGTTAAACTCCGGTTTTAGCGTGATTTCGCCGCTTTTCAGTTCGTACCTAGTGTGTTTATCGCTCACCTGTCGCGGCTGGACGTCCAGAGTCACATGATCGACCATCGAGGCCAACAGCTCTCGGACCAATCGCGGTTCAGTGTCGATGATCTCTGCCAACGCCTCTTTCAGAGCACCCACGATGTCGCTCATCATGGATAGCTGCTTGTTGAACTTGACCGATTCCGAGCCGTCGTTTCGCTTGGCAGCGATCGCATCCGCAATGGCCTCTTTCGTCTTGCCTATTTCGGCTTTCTGCTCCCGTAGATCGCCCGCAAAGTCCTCCAGCAGATCGGCTGGCAGTTTCTTGATCTTTGCCCGAAGATCCCTGTAGTCGGCTTCCTTGCGAGCGAGAGACCTCTCCAGGACGCTCAGATCAACGTCGTTACGTCTCTTTGCCACGCTCTCATAGAACTTGGCCCGTAGGCTCTCTATTCGTTCTGGGCGGATCACAGCGTCCAGAGAAGCCACGATCGACGCGACCACATCACGCTGATTGACGTAATTGGGCCGGCACTGCTTATGGCGGTGTCCGTTGCAGGTGAGCATCAGGCGTGCTGGTGCGCCGTTCTTGCCTTCGTACCGGCTGCCCGAGAAACCCTTTCCACATTTGGCACATCGGCAAAGCCCCGTTAAGAGATGCACCCCACCGTTTCGAAACGGGGTGGTTTTGGTCGTTCGCTCGGCAACCAAGTGCTGCACCCTGGTCCACGTTTCTCGATCGATGATCGCCGGATGATTGTCCGGGATGAACACCATGTCTTTTTCTTCGTTCACGCCAGGGGTGAAATCATCCGTAACACGACCGTCCCTTAACGCATGGAACCTGCCACGCGTTTTTCGGTTCCATCGGTAATCCCCAGCGTAAAACGGATTGATCAGCATCCGCTGTATGAAGTTCTGGGTTCGTTTTAACCCACGCTCATCACGCAGTTTTTCAATGATCCCGCGGTGGCTGTATCCTTCCTGGTACCATTGGAAGATCAATCGCACTGTTTGGACGTCCTCTGGCGATCCCAGGATGATCTCTCCGGCGTTCGGGGTGTCGCCCGAACCCTTTCGCACGTAATCGAGGCCAAACGGAGTCGTGCCGCCAACCCAAAGGCCGCGTGCCGCTTTCTTCTCATGCTGGCCTCGGACAACCGATCGCGACATCGAAAGCACGTAATCGTTGGCTGAATTGGCATCGCATGCGACGGTCAAGAAGTCGGTGAAGTTGTCAATATTGATCTCGCCCTTGTTCGTGAAGACTACGAGTACCGAACGGTCATATTCCACGAGTCGTACGATTCGCCCTGGTCCCACTCGATCAATTCGCGAAACATCCCGTCGAATGTATCGATCAGAATGGGCCCATCGATCAACGCCGCTCGCGCCGCAACCGGATCCGATGTTCCTGAACACAGAAACGTTCGTTGGGCTGTCGCTGCGCCACTCGATGACTCGGTTCCACTTCGGCCCGCGATCTCTTGAATTGAAATGCCGTTGTAGACTCCCACGTTCCCGTAGAGCCCGTTGTCCAATTCGTGCGGCCGTACTATGTCGGTAGCCATTATTTGAACTTGCCTCCCTTGTCCTTCTTCGCCTCTTTGGCGATGACTTTCGTGTGTTTGGCCACGTCTCTTGTAGCCTTCAGCTGGTCCCGTTCAAAGTTGCCACCCGAGGCCCCGATGATGCCA
>NZ_ANOG01000580.1 GCF_000346295.1 Rhodopirellula maiorica SM1
GCTACAGTAACCTTGGGAAAAATCATGTCAATCCACCCAATACGATCCTTGCAAGGATTTTTTGCTTGAATTTCGTAGTGGGCGAACTCCGGCATTTTGCGTACCGCAACCTGCCAAATGTGAAGCTGGGTAAGAATGTCACAAGAATTGTGCGGAAATCCCGCCAAATCGGAGCATTTTTGGTTGGGATTGTGCCGATTTTTCCGGCTAGAGCAGGCCGTTCGGGTGGTGTTTGCCCTCGACGTATTGCGGGGCAAAGCAGTGAACAAAAGGCAATGATAAATTTTGCCGGAATTCTTAGCGAGAGACCGCTTCGGCGCTTGGTTTGGCGGCTTGCGAGCCGTTTTCGCTTGTCGATTCGGTTCCTTCGCTTCCCGCCAACAGCTTGGCCATTTCGTCGCCGTTTTCAAAGTCGATCACGATCGGTGGCTCGGCAGGATCGATTTCCATTGCCAATCCCGAGATTCGCCAGCCAGCGGATTCGCGTTGCACAGCCCAGACGACTTCAAAGTCGTTTTGGGTGCCTTCGGGACCTGGTTCGCTCCAAATGCTCTGGACCAACATCGAATTGGGCTCATTGGGCACTTCACGCGCTTGGGTCACGTTAAAACGAGCGTCGGGCGAACCGATGGGTTGCACGGTGCGACCAATGCGTTTGAGTTCGGATTGGGCTTGCTGGGTTAACAATTCACCGGCGCCTGAGTTCTCTCCGCCACGACGAACCTGGTCCAAAAATTGGCTCACCACATCGGTTGCCGAGGTTTCAGCAGGCGATTTTGCCGATGAGGTAGCGACGTTTGTTTGGGGAGATGCTTGTTGGGCAACATCCTCGGAACCACCACAACCGATGGTTGCGACGAGTATGAAAGCAAACAGAGTAGAGTTCAACAAAATCCGGGTCATAGCGAAGGCCATCAAAATGGAGGAAGATCAGGCATGGATTCTGGTAAATAAGAAACCAACCAGGGGAGCGTCAAGGCAGATCCGATGCGTGTTTGCGGCGGGTCCTGCAATTGCGAAACATCGCAACGGCGGAACATCGCAACGGACCGTCGTCGGTGGACCCTATTGAAAAGCGAAGCTCGAGGGAAAGACCAAGATCGGTAGCGTGCGTGCGAATGTCCCATCGGCCCCGCCCTTTGACCCGATTGCGGATACTGGAATCCGCATTCAGATTCGGCTACCGCCCACCATCGCTTTTCCGCACAATAGCCGCTTTGTCGAACAGACTGCTCCACGAAAATCATTTGCCCACAAAATCTTGCCCACGAAATATTGAAAGCCAACGAAGCTCATGCCCTCCAATGAAGACAACGTGATCGCGGTCGATGGACTCCGTGTCGATCTTCGCAATCGATCTCTTGCCGCGTTCTTAGCTTGGTTGCTGCCCGGTGCTGGACATTACTATCAAGGGCGCACTAGCAAAGCGGCATTGTTTTTTGTTTGCATTCTTTCCACCTGGGTCCTTGGTTTTGCGCTCGGTGGGGGGCACGTGGTGTACGCGTCGTGGCAGCCCGGTGACAAACGCTGGCATTATTTTCTGCAAGCCGGGGTGGGGTGCCGCGTTTCCTGCGTGGGTGCAAGGGAATCGGATGCGAGTGATGACTGAAAACGGTCGAACGCTCAACAGTTACGAACCAC
>NZ_ANOG01000581.1 GCF_000346295.1 Rhodopirellula maiorica SM1
CATTGCTAAGTGTCAGCTGCCTTCTGACTTCTTGGACCGCACATCGATGCTCTGTGGCGAATTACGGGGCGTTCGCATAAACTTGACGACATGCTGCCTAACCCCACACGACTGATTCTGTTCACCGACCTCGACGGTTGCTTGCTAAATAAGCACGATTATGACTGGTCTGCTGCAGCGGCAACGCTGCAAATCCTGCGCTCGCGGGAGATACCGGTGATCATGAATTCCAGCAAAACGGTGCCGGAAATGACTCAGCTGGCCAGCGAACTGGGACTCGCCGGCAACCCGTTCATCTCTGAAAACGGCTCGGTCATCTGCTGGGGCAGCGAGTTGGACTGCGGCGTTGCGGGGGGAGACGCATTGGCGTGTTCGTCGGGTGAAATCGAAGTCATCGGTGCGTCACGCGACGAGATTCTCACGGTCCTCAAGGAATTAAAGGACCAATATCGCTTTCGTTCGTTTGCCGATCTGGGCGTCGACGGCGTGATCCAGGAAACTCAACTCTCACATGACAAAGCCCAATTGGCGATCGCCCGCCAGGGGACCGAACCGTTGTTGTGGGATGATACCGACGAACATCGAACGGAGTTCGAAAAAGCCTTAGGCAAGCACCAGCTGACATTGACCAAAGGGGGGCGTTTCTGGCACGTCGCCGGACAAACGAGCAAGGGTGTGGCGATGCAGCGAGTAGCCGAGCGTTTGTCTCACCCCGATAGCGCCACGTTAACGGCGGCGATCGGAGACAGTCCGATTGACCAAAGCATGTTGGATCAAGCGGATGTGGCGATTGGTATTCCCACACCATCTGGGCTCGGGGTCAACGTTGGTCCGCGTGGCATCGTGCCCCAACAGCAAGGCGCCGCGGGCTGGGCCGAAGCCGTCACTCAATTGTTGTCGCGAATCGATGCAGCCGCATCGGCGCAACAAAATTCTCCTCCCCTTGTCTGATCAAACGAAACACCATGGCTGACTTCGCGCAAAACGGCATTATTGGAACGCTGCACAATCTGCGGAATCGTTCCACCGAAGAACTTGAATCGGAGTTGGTTGAGTATTCATCAGAGACACCGATGTCGCTGTTGTTGCCGTGTTTGTTTTCCGAGCTGGAAGGGCCGGCGATGGGGCCGATCGTCCAAGAGTTGGCGAAGATCCCTTACTTGAGTGAAATCATCATCGGCTTGGACCGAGCCAACGAAGAACAGTTTCACGCGGCCAAACGCTTCTTTGACAAATTGCCTCAGAACTATGTCGTGCTCTGGAACGATGGCACTCGGTTGAGACATGTCGATGCAGCACTGCAGGCCGAAGGGATCGCTCCGAACCAACCTGGCAAAGGTCGCAACGTGTGGTATTGCCTGGGCTACTTTTTGGCCTCGGGTAAATCCAAAGCAGTTGCACTGCATGATTGTGACATCCTGACGTATGACCGTTCGATGCCCGCACGGCTTCTGTATCCGCTGGCCCATCCGTCGTTTCACTATCAATTCTGCAAAGGATATTACTATCGTGCGGCCGATGGAAAACTCAATGGCCGCGTGTTTCGCTTGTTAGTCATTCCCCTGATTCGAGCGCTCAAAACCGTGCTTGGACGTATTGAATATCTCGATTACATGGGCAGTTTTCGCTATGCCTTGTCGGGTGAGTTTTCGATGCGATCCGAAGTCGTCACCTCGCTGCGTTTTCCCAGCGATTGGGGACTGGAAATTGGCACGCTTTCGGAAATGTACCGCAACTGCAATTTGAACCGGATTTGTCAGGTCGATATCGCAGATGCCTATGACCACAAACACCAAGTCGTTTCTGAAGATGATCGCATGGGCGGATTGCATCGGATGGCCAACGATATCTGCAAAGCCTTTATTCGCAAATTGGCGGTCGAAGGAATCGTGATCAGTGGCAGCATGCTGCGAACACTCAAAGCATGTTACTACCGCACCGCGCTGGATGTCGTGGATCATTATCACAACGATGCCGTGATGAGTGGACTGAATTTGGATCGTCATCGCGAAGAAGCCACGGTCGAGCTCTTCAGTCGTGTGCTAGTGGCGGCAGGAGATGATTTCTTGAATCGTCCCGACGAGAGCCCGTTCATTCACAACTGGTCACGTGTGACCAGTGCGTTGCCCGATATCTATGAAATGCTTCTGGGTGCCGTAGAGGCCGACAACGCCTGATTTCGCGACCTTACCACGATTTGCTTGCCCGCGAGCGAAGACCGGACCTCGCAAAAGCTTACGATTAGGGAAGCGTTGTTCGCGATCACAGTACGGCTTACGAGAAATCGGGCCAAAGTATTCGCGTGCGTGAAGGTCCTTTTTTGCCCTGACGTCGAACTTTCAAGATCAAACGATTGTTGCCATGGATCCATCGGAAAAAGACGACTCCGCCATTCACTCACAACTTTCTCAGCACCTCCAGTTCCTGTATCCCGACGCCGATATCGAGCAATTGGCGAATCAAGTCGTCGCGATTTTTGACGATTTTCGTCCGCAGACGCCGCCTCCGCTGCATCAATTATGGTCACAAGAGGACTGTTTACTGATCACGTACGGGGATTCGATTGTCGACGAGGATGCCGTGCCGTTGGAATCGCTGCAGCAATTTCTGACTCAGCATCTGAAGGATTCCGTATCGGCCGTCCATGTGCTGCCGTTTTGCCCGTACAGTTCCGACGATGGCTTCGCCGTGATTGACTACAACCAAGTCAATCCAAAGCTGGGCGATTGGACGCAGATCTCGGAGATATCCGAGCACTACCGGTTGATGGCCGACATTGTCATCAACCATGTCTCGTCACATAGCAAGTGGTTCGAAAATTATTGTGCTGGCGTCGAGCCGGGCGCATCATATTTTATGGAAGCCAATGTCGGTGACGATCTGGCTGCCGTCGTGCGGCCACGCGCCTCACCGCTTTTGCGGCCCACCGAAACGGCTGCGGGTCTGAAACATGTCTGGTGCACTTTCAGTCACGATCAAATCGATCTCGATTTCCGCAATCCTCAGGTGTTGATGGAATTTTTGAAGATCATCCGGCTGTACTTGCAGAATGGCGTCAGCATCTTTCGATTGGATGCGGTTGGGTTTTTGTGGAAAGAACCCGGGACAAATTGCATGCATCTTCCTCAGACGCATGAAGTTGTCAAACTGATCCGCACGGTCACCGATGCGTTTGCGCCCGGCACCTTGTTGATCACCGAGACCAACGTACCGAACCACGAAAACTTGACGTACTTTGGCAACCGCAACGAAGCGCATGTGATCTACAACTTCAGCCTCGCTCCGCTGCTAGTGCACGCGCTGCTGACCGGAAAAACGGAGTACTTGAAACGGTGGATGATGAGTATGCCGCCTGCTCCGGTCGGTTGTACCTATCTGAACTTCACCGCATCCCATGATGGGATTGGCATGCGACCCGCCGAGGGTTTGTTGTCAGACGAAGAACAATTGCAGCTCGTCGAGACCGTGGGTCGTTTTGGAGGGAAAATTTCAACACGTCGCACCGCAGACGGAGGCCAGCGGGTGTACGAATTGAATGTAGCGCTATTTGACGCACTCAAAGGGACGATGGATGGCGAAGATCAATGGCAAGTCGAACGTTTCCTCTGTTCGCAAACCGTGATGATGGGGCTTGAGGGGATTCCGGCGTTTTACATTCACAGCCTGTTAGCCACTCCGAACGATCAAGCGGGAGTCGAAGCCACGCAGCACAACCGCAGCATCAATCGGCACAAGTGGAATTGGCAAGAACTGCAGCAGCAGCTCGGCGATGACAAATCGGTTCATCACCAAGTCTTTGCTGAGCTGACTCGTCGCATGCAATTGCGTCGTCGGCACGCTCCGTTTCACCCCAACGCGACTCAGTTCACGCTACAGCTAAGCGATGCATTTTTTGCGTTCTGGCGTCAAAGCACCGATCGCAGCCAAAGCATTTTCTGTGTGCACAACATGACCGACACGACGCAAGAGCTGCGGTTATCGGATTTGAATTTGATTTCGACGGACGCTTGGTACGACGCAATCTCAGGACTCCGCTTCGACGAGCAAACCACGGTCCTGGAAGTGACCCCCTATCAATCGCTGTGGATCACGAACCGCTAATCATCATGCAGCTGCTGTGACAAGATTAACGTCTAGTCGACCAGCGCGGTCGCAGACATGCCAATTAGCAATTTAAGCGTAGCGACCAAGAAGTAGTTCGTGATGTCTTTGGCTTGTCCGATGCTCCAAGAACGTTGAGCAGAGCGGTAATTTAGGGATCGAGTCGGATGAGCGTTTCACGAAGCGGTGACGCGACGCTCAGCTCGCGGCTTCTCCGCAGGCTTCATAGGGTCGGTCTAGAGTTGATCGCGACCGATTGGACGCGGTTCGCACGTTAAGGCTGAAACAACCAGCCACGCGTTTCAGCATGAGATTTCAGTTTTTTTGATCGCTTTTCAATTTGCTTGCGTCCGTGCTCGGAAAATCAATCAGCACGTGTTCGGGGAAAGGTTCCGGATCAGGAACAACCCTCAAATCTAAGCCTTCACATTCGTTGACACTCCCACCCAAAGCGCCGTCGGAAGCGTGGCCGAGCGTTTCGGTGTAGTGCTTCCACGCGGACTTGGCGTCGATCTGGTCACCATCATAGGTTGACAGTTTGTCTTCATCTTTTGGCGTCGGACGAAAGGCCTGTGAAGTGACCCTGCCTTCTTGAATAAAGGAGGGATGGATCTGCCGAATCAAAGTCGTTGAGGAATTCACTCGCCTGGGTCTCCAGGTACGAGCAAAGTTAATTGTTCGGCAAGCCACTTCCAGCCGTCGAGTGATGACAAGTCGATTTCACATTCGCTCTCGTCGTCACTACTCTGGTTCAGTGCATGCCAATACGCTGACTTCGATTTCAGGTCGATATCGAGCGTCGCCTCCCACCGATCGAGACTCCATTCCGCCTGCACGCCGCCTTCGCCCGTGGGATACAAATAAGGAGCAGGCAAACGGTCGGAGTAGTTTGCCTCGAATTGATCAGTCAACCATTCCAAATCATCGACTTTCGGTGCAACGCCTTTGCCTTCGAGCCATCCATTGGTCAGAGAAGTGAATTCTTCCAGTCGCGCGCCAACGTCCAAAGAGTCGAGCAGGCTAATGTGTTCAACAGATTCAAGACCGTCCAGTCGGCTGCGGCGATCGAATCGACCAACACCATCAATCATCACCCGAACACCCTGACGGAAGCGTTGGAAGGCATCTAAGATTGTTTCGCGGTGTTCGGATTGGATGGGTGCATCAATGATGCGCCCATCGATTAATTGCAATTGGAATCGGTCCTTCCGCTGGTCTGCCTCACAAACACTTCCCCGCACCGTGACTTCCTCGGTAAAGCCCTGAACGGAAGAGGCCGCCAGCGTTAAGTAGCGACGAGTCGCTCGGTTGATTCGTGCCGGACGTTTGGAGTCCGGATAGTTCAACTCCAATGCTTCACTGTCACGTAGGCTGCGTCCGATTCGATCGAAATAGGCCAAATGACTTTCTTGTAAGATTCCTGCAACCGAACCCTGGTGATGTGCTTGGTCAATCGCGGTAACTATCGACTCTTTCGCTTTTGCGAAGTACTCGCGATGGTCGACCGGAAAGAGCGTGCCCGTCACTGACGAAACGCACAACACGATTTTGGGAATCGCACTTCCATCGCCGATCTCGGTAACTTTCAACGAAACTTCTTCCGCGAATCCTTTCGGAATTCGCTTCCGTTGCGGGTTTTCATTTCGATAGTGCCATTTGGCAACTTCGACAAGCAGTTCCTCTAGCGCAGATAAGTCTTTCAGTACCTCAAGCGGAATCGAGTGCCAGTCAAAACGGTCACCGACTAGGCGAGGACTCAGAAAGTCAATGTTCTCGGTCATGAAATTGCGTGCCGCTAAACGATACGGCGAGGGAAAAGCCAAATAGCTGCCAAGTTTTACGTTCATTGTATGCAAATAGTTCATCAAGAGATATGTCACTCGATGGCCAGCAAAAACGAGAATGTCGACGTTAGTCTGCGCCGTCGCGATTGCCAGCCCCGACGGTGTAGACATGGCTACATCCAAACCATCAAGGATAAGGGTCGGCCAGTGGGATGGCGTTCGCGGATCGAGCAGACGGTCTTCGATATCCGACAGGCGTTTGCTGCACTGCGCAGAGCATGTTTTTGGCAGGCTCGAATTATGCTTTCAAACCAGCGAGGATTGCTTCAAAAGTTTTGGTTTGCTCGGCGTAGTGGTTTGATTTGTTCTTAAAAGGCGTCGCCAAGCTTCTCTCTTGGTTTCTGCGCACCCCGTTGTCTTAAATGCATCGACGAGAGATATGCTTCACACCAGATTCCTCCTAATGGCATAACTTGCTATCGATTGTCACCAAACTCCGTTTTGCGACAATCATGAACTTCCGTCAACATGTGTGCAGTGTCCTAGGCTCCTGACTCTGGATCGGAATGTTCAATGTCGGAGAGTTCAAAATAAAACTGCGTATCCCCGCACCTGTGGCTAGGGAGATTTCGGAATCCATTCGCAATGCGTTCGGTGCGGGCTACCAGCCCCTCATCTTGGCATCGGCGAACTGGCGACCGACTGTTCCAATAGGACGCCTGTTTTCTCGGGCGGGCTGTCGTCCGCTCAGCTTGTGGTGCCCTATCCCAACGGTCTCTCCGATCCGCGGCTATCGCTGGTTCCTTGCGGGGGGGATCCTGATTGCAGGCATCGAAGGATGGGTTGCGGTGAAATTGCAATGATTTACCAGCTGTTTGTGCAGTGAGGAGGGCGTGGAAACTTCCCTTTTTGTGCGATGATCAGCGGATTGTGTTGTTGCAGGCGGAGGAATTGGAAGCTATAGACTATAGTCTATGGAGTGTAACTTACCCCTAATGTGCAATTGCCATCATTCTCAATCCCTGCCTAAGGAGGCTGTCGTGAACACTAAAAGAACGATTCGTAAAGGATTCACGTTGGTTGAATTACTGGTGGTTATCGCAATTATCGGTGTATTGGTCGGTTTGCTGTTGCCAGCGGTCCAAGCGGCCCGCGAAGCGGCTCGCCGGATGCAGTGTTCGAATCATCTCAAACAGATCGGGCTGGGGCTGCACAATTACCATTCGACCTACCAAAGTCTTCCACCGGGCTACATTCGCTATCCGAAGCCCACTGCCCACGCGGGACCGTCGTTCAATAACAACACACGATCGCAGTGGGCGTGGGGCGCATTTTTGCTGCCACAGCTCGAAGAGGGAGCATTATTTGATGAATTGCGTGTGGGTCAGATTCCGCTTTCCACCGCGCTGACCGCCGATGGCAGTATCCTCGACAAAACCGAAGCGATTAAGAAATCGGTGGCAACATTTGTTTGTCCGTCCGATGACGGGCCGATGGTGCACATTTCGAACCAACTGTATGCCCCCGGAGGTCCTTGGATCACCGCGGTAGCGAAATCCAACTACTTGGGCGTCAACACGACGCGGCGATGGCACTCAGGCGGCCGATTGACCGGACCCGATCAAGGTGAATTCAGTCAATGGACCATTCCGCCCGGTCCGACCACCGCCCCCAACGGAATCTTTCTACGCGACAAAGCGATCAAATTTCGTGATGTTTTGGATGGATTAAGTAACACCATCGCGGTAGCCGAGCGAGTTTACAGCCAAGGAACACCGACGCGTGTGATTGATTGCTATGCCGGTATCTTCGTAGGAACGGATTCTGGAAACGAGCAATTAACCATCCGAAAAACCTTTGGCGGCTTTTCCTCGCCGATCAATTCGATCTCAGGAACCGAGTGCCAATATGGTTTTTCCAGTCATCACCCCGGTGGGATCATGACGCTGTTTGCGGACGGAAGTGTCCATTTCATCACCGACTCGATCGAGCACATTCGATTTCCAACCACCAACAATCGCGACGTCGATAGCGTGCTGGAGAAACTTGGGTCACGAAACGATCGTCTTGTCATCGACGAAGATGCCTTCTAAATCCGTTGGACGACCGTGTTTTGTATGGACATGTTTTTTTAGCGTTGCAGTGGAACAAGAGTTGATGAAAAATCGAATTTGGAATGGACTGTGGATCGGATGCTTGTCCGCATTGTTGCTCGGATGCGGCGGTGGACCTGAGCTAAGTGACGTCGAGGGAGTGGTCACGATCAATGGGAAACCAGCTCCGAACGTTGAAATCACCTTTCAACCCACCAGCGGTGGACGGGCGTCCGTCGGGATGACCGACGAAGAGGGTGAGTATGAGTTGATTTATAGTCCCTCGGCGACTGGGGCGATCCCGGGGCCTCACACCGTCACCATCGCTGCGGTGGAAGGAGTGCTTGCACCTGAGGACACTTCGACTGGATCCGAAATGCTAGAAGGGCCTGATAGCAGCGTCAGCGAATTTGCTGGGGTTCAAAAGAGCGTTACGGTCGAGTCGGGCAGCAATACAATCGACGTCAGCTTTCCGTGAGCCAGACGTGACCCCATCCACGAACCGAAGCTGAAGGGTTTGCAACGACAGTTCACTCAGTGCCGGGGCCACCGAGCAGCGGTTCGCCCGGTGCTCGAATTTCGGTGTTGGGCAAACCCTCGGGATGTTCTTGTTTGATGATCCCGATGGCCTCCATGGCGATCGACAGATGGTGTTTCTTTGTCTCGTTGTAAAACGCCACCGCGTCACCGGGCAGTTTTGGTTTTCCGTGCAGCGGCTTGTCCGACACGCACAACAGCGTGGCGTGGGGAATCCGATAGCGAAAACCATTGGCGGCGACGGTTGCTGATTCCATGTCGACTGCGATGCTGCGGCTGACCCTCAAATGTTCTTTGGTCTTCCGCAACATCAATTCCCAGTTACGGTCGGCTGTCGTATAGACCGCACCAATTCGATAACGCAAACCTCGTTGATCGAGTACCTGGGCAAGCGCGCGGTTTAACAGAAAACTGGGAATGATTGGTACTGATGGCGGTAACAATTCATCCAGCAAGTGATCCCCTCGCATGTAGCCTGTTGCCAACACGAAGTCTCCGATCTCTTGGTGGTTTCGCACGCCGGCACAGTGCCCCACCATCAACATCGCGTCCGGTCGAAGCACCGCCAAATGGTCAGTCAGGTTCTTGGCGTTTGATGGCCCGACGCCAATATTGACAATGCTGATGCCTTGGTTGCCGGTATCACGATGATGCAGCGTCGGCATCTGCACCCCGGCTCGTGACGATCCGACGCAATCGGGGAACTGCTCCGCAAAAGCGTCCATATGCATCTGATAATTCGTCAGCAAGACGAAACGCTGAAAATCCTCTGCCCGCGTCGCGGTGTAGTGTTCCAGCCGTTCGATCGATAATTCACAACGCTCGGGGCCAAACAGGAATACTTTCTTGGCCGTCAGATCGAACTCCGATTCGTCGATCATCTCCAACAACGTCGGCGAATTCAGATCGACGCGTGGCCGAGATTGGGTGATCGTGATTTCGGCGCCCAGCCGGGCTAATTTCAGCAGTTCTCGGCGTAGATACCAACGCAGTGCGCTGGGACGCGCAATCTTGCCCGACAATTCGGGATTGTGTTTGGACCAATGTCGGACCACATTGACTTTGGAATAAAACCCGTTCTCGTACGTCGCTTCCATTCGCTCGCACGCCAAATCGATTTGGCGACGCATTGCGTCCGCAGCCAGGGTCGGATCAATTTTAAATGGTTCACTCATGCCAACCAGTTTGATGGATCGCGGCCCAAAGCAAAAGCCCCGCGTGATTGACGCATTCGGACGGCAGTGACGTAGGGCCGGTTCCCAGCGGCCGCCCTTTGGGTCCGTAGCCGATGGAGTCGTTCGGTGTCAGGTTGCCGCGAGCAAAACCTTCAGTCGTGACCGGGCGACTCGCGGCCAATGCCATCTACTTTGGGTAGCGGTGCGGCGCAAGCCGCCCGGTTGCAGCGAGCAAAACGTTCGATTTTAACCGGGCGGCTTGCGCCGCTCCGCTACAAAAAACATCCGAGGCCGGTGGGTTGTCTGGCCTCAATAATGATCACTATTTCGTTAGCCGCACTTGTACCACCGTTTTGTCCTCTTTCGTCCTCTTTTTGATCTCGAATCCATCGAGCGACTCGAACACATCGCTGAGTTTTGAAAAACCATATTCACTGCGATCGAACTTGCCGTGCTGGGAAATGTAAGCTCCCACAGGGCCAAGTGGTGCCCAATCGCCTTCTGTGGCACATTCTTTCACCGCAGTTCGTAACAGCTGCATCTCTTTGGATTTCTTTTTCAGCTTTTTCACTGAACCGTTCTTTGACTGCTGCGACGGTTTGTCTTCTTCAGCTTCGTCCAAATGAACAAAATGGGTGCATGCATGCACAAACGGTTTGGGTGACGTCTTTAGACCGAAACCGATGACTTGCTTGCCCTCTTCCCGCAGTCGGTGAGCCAGAGGAGTGAAATCGCAATCGGACGAGACCAGACCAAACGTGTGGATGTTTTTGGTGTACAGAATGTCCATCGCGTCAATCAGCAGCGCCATGTCCGTCGCGTTTTTTCCTTGCGTCATGTCAAAGTATTGCTTCGCAGCAATTGCGTGGTGATGCAGTACGTCACGCCAACCTTTAAGCGAGTCCTTGGCCCAGTTCCCATAGGCTTTGCGGATATTAATGATGCCGTGCTTGGCCAGTTCGGAGATGGCTTGATGGATTTGCTTGGGAATCGCATTGTCGGCATCGATTAGTAGCGCGATGCTGTCACCCGAGTTGGTTTTGTTATGCATGAATGTTGGGGATCAAAAAAGAGGACGCCGAAAATGGGGACGCAGCAAAGGAACCTCCGATACAGAGTCGCGCTGCGCCGAGCGAGTGCCGCTGCCGAAGTCTAGCTCGGTTTTTGAAGGGGAGTGTCGCTAGGTCGCCTCTAAACCCGACATTCGGGGGGGCAAACAGGAAAATGCAAAAAATTGACAGATTTCGCGGTCAGCGTCCGCAAAAACGCCCCCAAAAACGCTTGTTTCTAAGGCCGCTGCCTGGGAACACACGGCTTCCGAAGCTCCCGCCTCGTTCTTTTCTGGCTCCGCAGGCAAAAAGCCCAATGCCATCCACTTCGCTGGTGAGACCCACCAGAGTTTCTGGTGTCTCAACAACAAAGACGGGAATTCTGGTGATTCCCACGACTCGGACATCCCCCAATGTTCGTGACACGAAGTGCCGAGCAACCGGACTGTGCGCAACTTTTTAAGCCGACAACGTGTTGAACCTATTTTGATTATCCAATGGAAACTAAAACATGTTTCGTTGTCCCACCGTTGTTCGACCAACAAGCGCGATCGGGTTGTTTTGGCGTTCCCTTTCGTTTTTCGACATAAGTAATTTCCATCGAGGCACTCGTAGGATGAATGTGATTTCACAGCAGACGGCAAAGCGGTGTCTTTGTGTCGTGAGTCGTATACTCGCAACGCTTTTAGCCGTTAGCATGTTCCAAGCCAGCGGTCAGCAGATCGCTCGCTCCCAATCAGCTGCCACTCAGTTACCCGATCAACCTAAAAGCAAACCCAGCGTCGAGATGTCTACATTATCATTGGATCGAATCTTTGGCTCGGATGAGTTATCAGCGGATCACCTGCCCGATCTCGTATGGAGCAAGAGATCCGATTCCTACTTTACGCTTGAGAAATCAACGGAGGTCGAAGGGGGGATCGACGTAGTCCAAGTCGACACGGCCCATGGCACCCAACAGACGGTTGTGCCCGCCAAGGCTTTGATCCCCAACGATAGTGAGACACCGCTTGCGATTGACGGTTTTCAGTTTTCGACGGATGAATCAAAGCTTCTCGTTTTTACTAACAGCAAGCGGGTGTGGCGACACAATACGCGTGGTGATTATTGGGTGTTTGATGTCGCTACCCAGAAACTGAAGCAACTCGGTGGTGACGCGGCACCGTCAACGTTGATGTTCGCGAAATTCTCTCCCGAGAACCTTCGCGTTTCCTACGTTTGTAACCACAACCTGTATGTCCAAGAGATTGACAGTCTGCAGATCACGCAACTGACCGACGATGGATCTGCTGAGACGATCAATGGCACGTCGGATTGGGTCAACGAAGAAGAGTTGGCGATCCGCGATGGTTATCGCTGGAGTCCCGATGGGAAATCGATTGCGTTTTGGCAATTTGACACCACCGGGGTGGGGCGGTTTCACTTGCTTGACAACACCCGCGGCATCTACCCGGAAATCACCTCGTTTCCGTACCCCAAAGTCGGTGAGAAAAACTCGGCGACGCGATTGGGCGTCGTTCGAATTGACAGCAGAAACGTCACTTGGCTTGATATTCCCGGTGACACTCGTGAACACTATCTGCCGCGAATGCAGTGGACGCCCGACGGCCGCCAACTTTTGCTTCAGCAGATGAATCGTTTGCAGAACACCAATCGTGTGATGCTCGCGGATGCTGAAAATGGCAAGACACAAACGGTCTTTACCGATACAGACGCCGCTTGGTTGGAAAACGAAAACCCAGTGCGGTGGATTGACGATGGCAACGCGTTTGTGTGGCTCAGCGAACGCGATGGATGGCGACATGCCTATCGCGTCAGCCTCGACGGCCAACAGGTGACCAAGCTAACCGATGGCGATTACGACGTGCTTGAAATTGACGCTATCGACGCAAAAGCAGGTTGGCTGTACTTCGCTGCGTCACCCGACAACCCGACTCAGCGTTATCTGTACCGTGTCCGGCTGGATGGTTCGGATCCCATGCGATTGTCGCCCGCGGATCAATCGGGATGGCACACCTACGCGATCTCCGATGATGCTCGATGGGCCGTACACACCTACTCGACATTCGATACGCCGCCAACGGTCAAGATGATTCGGCTCGAGGACCATAGTGTGGTTCGAGTCTTGACGGACAACGCCAAATTGCGAGCTCGACTGGCGGAATTAAACGTACCGACATCCGAGTTTTTTCGAGTCGATATCGGTGACGGGCTGCAGCTTGATGCATGGTGTCTGAAACCGACTGAATTGGATGAAACAAAGAAGTATCCGCTGCTGGTTCACGTCTACGGCGAACCGCACGGCCAAACCGTCAAAGATGTATGGCAAGGAGCACGTGGTCTTTGGCACGCGATGCTGGCACAGCAAGGTTATGTGGTTGTCAGTATCGACAATCGAGGAACCCGATCACCACGCGGTCGAGAATGGCGAAAATGCATCTATCGAAAGATCGGAGTCATCGCACCGGAGGAACAGGCCGCTGCCGTACGCGCTGTGTTGGACAAACGGAATTATCTGGATTCCAAGCGAGTCGGCGTGTGGGGCTGGAGCGGCGGTGGCAGCATGAGTCTGAACGCGATCTTCCGTTATCCCGAGCTTTATTCCACCGCAATCGCCGTCGCACCGAACGCCAATCAACTGCTTTATGATTCCATCTATCAAGAGCGGTACATGGGATTGCCCAATGACAATGCAGAAAACTATCGGCTAGGGTCGCCGCTGACCTATGCAAGTCAGTTACAAGGAAACTTGTTGATCGTCCATGGAACCGGTGACGACAACGGGCATTACCAAGGAACCGAGTATTTGATCAATGAATTGATCGCAAACAACAAGCTGTTTTCGGTGATGCCCTACCCTGCTCGCTCTCACGCGATCAACGAGGGAACAAATACCGTGCGGCATTTCTACTCGGTGCTGACCCACTACTTCAATGAACACCTCGCTGTTCCCGGTTCGGACGATTAGAGGTAAGACCAAAAAGTCAGAGCACCTGTTATGATCGCGTGTCGATCAACGACTTTGGGGTAGCCGGAAAACTTCGACGAGTTTTCCGAGCGGGGCGCCGATGGCAGCGAAGTGCAGTCCGTCGGGTGAGAAGGCGACGTATTTGACATAGCCGCTATCAGCCATCGCAAACTCTTGCAACATCGCTCCGCTCTCTGCATCCCACAGCTTGACGTTTTCCCGACCACCGCTAATCAGACGGTTGCCATTGGGCGAAAACGCAGCCGACCACAAGGTTTCGTCCCCTTTGCTCGTGGCCGATTGCATGCCCGTCAGCGTTTGGAAGAAATGGATATCGTAAATTCTTCCTACCGAGATCAAGCTGGCGTCGGGCGAGATTACAGCGAATTGTCCACTGCCGCGCGAGAGCGACATCCGCTGAATAATTTTTCGACTTGCAATGTCGATCACTGCCGCCACACGGCCATCGGTCATCATCACATGGCCGCCATAACGGCTGAAGCGGACTGCGGCACCCGAGTTAAAAGCGAAGTCGTTAAATCGCGCCAACACTTTGCCCGAATCCAACTCCCAAAGACAAGCGACGTTGGGCGAATGAGTCGTGAGCACATGTTGGTTGTCGGGTGACACGACGATCGATTTGATTTCACCTTGGTGGATCGAAAACTGTTTCTCTGGCTTCAATTCGCCTTCGTTGCCAAACTGCCACACCAACACATTGCCATCGAAGGATCCGGCAAGGAGCCGTTTTCCGTCAGGCGAAAACGTTACACTGGATCGGTTACCGCTGTCGATTTCGTATTCCGTTTTGGTCGATGCGTTGATGTCCATCACAGTGACGTTGTTGCTGCCCAAAGTGGCCAAATACGCACCGTCGTTGGAAAACGCTAGCCCCTTGTAGCCCCAGCGATCCGAGCGAAATTGGCGAATTGATCCCGATGCGGAGGGATCGTCGACTTCGATGGTTGCCATCGTCGGTGATGGCGATGCCGGCGACGTTGGATCGTCGGGCAAGAAAGGTTTGACCTGCGATTCATACTTTGGCATCGCGGCAAGGTAGGCCAGATCCTTGATGCTCAGACGCTGCAGCGGAACCGCGCTTACGGTGCCATCGGCTTTTTCCAAGTAGGCCTTTCCATCACGAACCGTCACCAGCTCGGCGTCGACATTCAGTTTGCCAGTGCGGTCGGTCCACGTTCGCCCAAGGGCCGTTGGAACGAC
>NZ_ANOG01000582.1 GCF_000346295.1 Rhodopirellula maiorica SM1
CACGGACGCGAGTGCGACTTCGACTGACTGTTAAACGCAACGTCGTTTACTTTCGCCCCAACGAGGTGGCGTTTTTAGCGGAGCGGCGCAAGCCGCCCGGTCTAAACCGAACGTTTTACTCGCCACAACCGGGCGGCTCGCGCCGCACCGCGACAATTCGTTTTCGTAGTGGGACTCGCCAGAGTTCCCGGTGCCAGATGAATTTCATGGCGGAGCGGCGCGACCACTTCCGCTACGAGGCCAGCTGACTACCCCACCGATTTGCTCAGACGTTCGGCCAATTTTCGCAACGTTTGACTGGCGTCGTTTTCTTTCAGCTTTGCCTGGATCAGATGAGGCGAATCGTTCTCGTTCCACGCTCGCTCGAGCGCATCAATATACTCGGATTTGGTCTGCACCAAATGGCTCACTCCACCTCCATAGACTTTCATCAGATCGCCGTAATTCCACTTCGCGATCTCGTTGTACTTCCATTCGCCCTCGTGCAAATACCGTTCGGTGCCATACCCGTGGTTGTCCAGCAATATCACGATCGGATTGTGTCCCTGACGGATCAGCGTACTCAATTCTTGTCCTGTCATTTGAAATGCACCGTCGCCGACTAGCACGACGATTCGATGGTCCGGCTTGGCCGTTGCCGCCCCTAATGCCGCGGGAATGCTGAAGCCCATCGATGCGTAATAGGCCGGACTCAGAAATTCACTTTGCTCGTGGATGGTTAATTCTGTCGCCGCAAACAATGAATCGCCCACATCCGCAATCACAATCGTATCCTCGTCGAGACGCTTGTTCAGCTCGCGAATCATCCAACTGGTTTGCAATAAATCGGTTCCCGCTTCGTCGGCCGACTCGGTGTTACGCGGCGGGATCAAGTTCGCCGTGTTGCGTTCGGTCGTTTGGGGCGCGGCGTCTATCAGCCCTGTCAAAAACGCTTTCAAGTCAACATCGTGGAAATGATGGTGCGATATTCGTAACGTTTCGCTTGTCACCAAAATGCACCGCCCAGGATCTAATTTCGCTGAGAAAACTCCTAAGTTGATGTCAGTCAAAAACGTCCCCAACAGCAAGACACAATCACTCTCTTCAACAAATTGAGTCACCTGCGGGTCCCCAATCGCCCCTTCGTACAATCCAATGAACAACGGGTGACGTTCGCTCACCACACTTTTGCCAAGCATCGTGGTTGCGATCGGAATATTTGCGGATTCAGCCAACTGAATCAGTTGTTCTTGCAATCGGAACCGATGCATTTCCACTCCCGCCAAGATGACAGGGTTCTTTGCCTTAGCCAATCGCCGCACCGTTTCTTGAATCGCTTCCTCAGTCGCCTCCTCGCTGTTCTGAAACGTCACGCCGGTGTACCCATGAGTGACCGGTGGCACGACGTGGACCATATCACGAGGCACATCGATATAGACTGGACGTTTGTAGCGATCGCATGCGTCGAGCACCCGATCGATCTCGGAGAAAGCGGTCAGCGAATCCGAAAGCTCCGTGCCAGCAATCGTAAACTTTTCGAACACGTCAATTTGCGTGCGAAAGTTGCGAACCATATGATGCAGCAATGCGCCGGTACTGCGTTCCTTGATCCCTGGTGACCCCGAGATCACCACCACCGGCGATTTTTCGGCGTAGGCGCCTGCGATTGAATTGCAAACGCTTAAGCCGCCAACGCAATAGGTCACACACAACGCTCCCATCCCGCGTATGCGTGCGTAGCCGTCGGCGGCAAACCCCGCACAATCTTCGCGGGTGCACCCCACCACGTTGATTGGACTCTTTTCCAGTTCGCTGTAGAGTGACAACACGTAATCGCCCGGAATACCGAACAAGTCGTCAACACCGTAGTCACGTAGTCGCCGGACCAAATACTGACCGATCGACACATTCGCCGTGACTCGGCGCGGGGCTTCCTTTGACACACTCATCGCAGTCTCCCTTGAAAAACGAACTCAGAAATACGAATCAGGTCGCGGCGTGTATCCTATTATACAAAAGCGGACTGCAATGGCCGCCAAATTGCCCCCCCACTCCCCACTCCCCACTCCCCACTCCCCACTCCCCACTCTCCTTCACTCCTTCACTCCTTCACTCCTTCACTCCTTCACTCCTCACTCCTCACTACCCCCTCCCACCCCGGTCTATCTCCTCAATAAACTACCCCCTAGAATGTGACGCGGCGGGTCGGCTACGTTTTCCATCACTCCCAGCCCTCGGTTTTCCAAAGTCACGCTTGTGAATGCACGTGCTTCCGCTGACAAACGCCCCCCCGGCACGACGGTTCGACCTCAGCGAACCACCGCGCTCGTTTCGCGATTGATGGGGATGGAAACCGAATACGCCACGCTGGCGGTCGACCCTCAAAACTTGTCGTCCGAGGATCTACCGGCGTCTCTGTTTGTCTACGAGCAGATCTGTGAAGCGATTCGCCGCGATCAACCGACCGCCAAAGGACTGTTCGACAGCGAGCAGATGTTTTTGGCCAGCGGCGGCGCGGTGACCTTTGAATCCAACCCTGCGATGCATGATCTGCCCGGCGGGCTAATCGAAATCGCCACGCCGGAGGTGCGAAGCCCCGAAGAGCTGCTGACTTGCCAACGGTCGATCGATCAATTGGTGGCCGATGCCACCGCCGAATCAGAAACCAGTTACGATCTCCGCGTACTAAAAAACAAGCTCTGATTCCTATTCACACATCTACGGCTGCCAAGAAAACTACGAGGCCGTCGTGGCCACCGGCATCTGGCTTGTGATCTATCGATTGTTTGTCTGTTTGTTGTGGATGATGCAGGTCATCAGTTTGGTCGTCTCGGTACCGCTGCTGTGGTTGATGTTGTCGATTGGTTGGATCGCACAGCGACGAAGCCGTTTGCGGTCGGCAACCGCCGATGCCGATGACCATGGTTCCAATGACCATAGTTCCAGCGATCACAGCTCCGGCGAATTTGATCCCGAAGCAATGGACGAGGACGATTCGCCGACCGAACGCGATCCGCAAACGACCTTCGATGCGGTCCCGCCCCCCGTGGCGTGGTTCTTCGTAGCCGCACTGCGATGGATTCATTTCCCTATCGTTCTGGTGCTACGCTTTGTCGCCCGGCACATCGCGTTTCGTCCTCAGCGTCGTTATCTAACAGCGCTGCTGGCGTCACGGTTAGCACTTTGCGGTTCTGGCTCACTTGACTACGAGGGACGCTATCGACTCAGTAGCAAGGCGATGGCGATCGATACGATCGCGGATATGGGAAGTTTCAGTGGCGAACGGCCTGTGTTTGTCTATGGACATTGGCTGAGTCATTACTGCGCTAAAACGTTTCTGTCGTTGGCGTCCACGCGAGTCATGTTTGCGCAGCGGCAACGACTACAAATCGGGTTGTCCGATTCCAACATGGCTGATCACGCCGAGTACGTAAAGTTTGCTTCGGTGTCATTGGTACTGGACATGATCGAAGCCGGAGTGGTAGCGGACTTGCCCGTACTGAAAAACGGTGTCGCCTCGATCCACCGCATCGCAAGCGATTGGAATTTGGTTTCGAGCGTGCCCACGTCGCACGGTGAATTATCGGCACTCGAAATCCAAAACAAGTATTTTAAAGCGGCGAAGCAGTTTGTTGCCGGCACATCGAACCAATGGCTTGGCGAATCCGAAACGGTACTGCAGCGATGGGAATCGCTGATCACAGTGCTGGCGGCATTTCGGCGAGACCACACAGAAACGAGTGAGGCGGTCGGCCGAGTCGATTGGATGACGAAGCAACAATTGATCGATGCGCTTGGCGATAAGGCCGAGTGGACCGAGAAAAAGAAGATCGACTTGCGATACCACGAATTGTCTGCGGACGGTTACTTCCAGCAGCTGGTCCGGGCAAAGCCTGAGGCGATCTTCGTGAAGCAACAAAACGTTGATCGCCGTCGTCGATCGCCGCCATCGGGATCGCCTGCGGCACGACGTGGCTGGATCATCCGCGAGTTCGCCGGCGGTGACGAGGTGCTGCATACCGACTGGGCGTACGCGATGATTGGCCACGGCCGCAAGCGGAAGCGAGTCAACTTTGATTTGTGAGCGGCAATGCGGGTCAAGTCGTAGCGAAAGACGCCAAGACTTTCGTCCAAGTGCACAGCGAAAGTCGCCGAAATTTTCGACGTTTTGCAACCAGAACAAACCTCCCACGCGAGTTCCGCGTGCCCAATTTCGGCTGTCACACACTACGAGTGGGCCAGGAAATCGCAGGCCCGATGCAGGTTATTTGGTCGTTAAAACAGGCACAAACGGTATTGAAATGGGAGGGAATGGGAATGCGAAAAAAGGAATCGGATTGGGGGAGTTGACGAAATCGGCCGATAAAGCAAAACTCTGCATACTGCTAAGCGAAAGCACGACAAGAGCGGCCGTGGCGGAACTGGCAGACGCGCTAGGTTGAGGGCCTAGTGGGAGTTAATCCCGTGGAGGTTCGAGTCCTCTCGGCCGCATCCAAAAAGCCCCGTAGTTCACGGGGCTTTTTCATGCGCGGATCAAATCGTGCATCGTCGGCAATGCCGGCGGAATGGTCAGCAAGTGACCCTGTTTTACCACAATTACCTGTTTTAGATGCGTCCCTTCGCAGCCAGTCAAATGAAGGTAGCGATACCACGGTGGGGGATATATCAATGGGAACGGGGGCGTCTCTTTGCTGAGCAGAGACGGTGATGCGGATGCGGGCGGCGTGATAACTAGTGCCTGTCTAACAGATCCAGCATCCGGTCCGTAAAGCGTTCGAATTGCGGTGAATCATCAAATAGCTGGCAACGACCATCGCTGCGGCTGATGATGTGGTAAATGACGCTCTCGTCTTGCCGTCGAGGTTGTCGTGGCACCATAGCCCTTCGAAAGATCAATAGCGGGAAACTTCACTCCAGCCCTCTTGCTTGATAAAGCCTCAGGGCACCCGCCTAACCCGAACTCTGCGATGAGCGAAGTCTCCACCGCAGCCGCCTGCGTGCGAGGCATTGGCAGGATGATTACGTGGCAAAATGATTTTCAGGAACAAGACGGGATGGGTTCTTAATCATTTTGCCTCTCAATCATTCTGTCATCACTCTTTTTGTCCAACCAAGCTTCTTTCAAACTTGGCGAGGTGTGTGATTGCTGTCGCCGCTGCCGCGGCTTTCAGATTTGGTGGCCCCGCGTTCCCCATGCTTACGCATGGGGCTAAGTGCTCTCGCCGCTGCCGCGGCTGATGATGCACGATAAACCGCTAGCGCGGCTTTGGGTTTTGTAAGGTGTCGTGGAAGGAGAACTCAGGAAGAAACGCCAAACCTTTTCAATTTCCCTACCACCATCTTCCTACCAATCATTGCGTTGTGGCGGAGAGATCGCTGTTGTGCGTGTCATTGGACCGCAACTCGATTCGAGCCGTTCCCACGCCGATTCGCGATCGTAATGTTCGCCCTGGTCGCTTTGAATATCCACGAGCTTTTCCTTGCTTATGGAGTTAGTACTTTGGGTCCTTTGCCGGTTCGATGGTTGCAGCCACCGAGCCGTTCTTTTTTTCGGATACTGCGGGAACCGAATCCGCTCGATGTGTTGATGTGTATCGGTTCCCTCGACCAATCGCCAAACGGTGAGACCAGTTGTTTGCGACAACTTTTCCGACGATAATACCTGTAACGCCTGCAAGACCAAAGCATAGTTCATCTACTATTTAGCCTGCCCCCAACTGATTTGAGCTATCCTCAGAAACCTCCGTCTTACCCCAACTAAATAAGGCAATGGCAAACACACAACGAACGGTCATTGTGAAGTCAGCACCGAATGGATTGGCATTAGCTGGATTGATATTCTCAGTGCTAGGGTGGTTCACATGCGGATTGCTCTGCATACCAGGTGCGTTTTTTTCGTTACTTGGATTGTTTTCCAAAGGCCCCAAAGGAACCGCCGTCGCTGGACTCATTGTCGGGTTCCCTGGAGTAGCCTTTTTCATGATCTTCGGTCTCGGAATCATCGGAGCGTTGCTGGGCACTGGTTCGGCGAATCAACAAGCTAATCTGGAGGCTGTAAAACAGAGACCAAGCACTAGCGACCTAACGCAAAATGAACCACTCAGAACGCCAGACGTGTTGCCTGACTCGACCGAAGAACTCAGCGTTGCAATTGACAGCGAGATGCGGCGGTTGACGGAAAAGTACAAACGCGAATTGGCTGAATACGAAGTTTTGCAAAAAGAAAGATCAAACGCTCTTGAATTGATCGAACAAACAAATGCACTCATCGACAAGCATCAATTAGATCGCCCAAGACTGGTCGACTACTATCCGAGAAATTGGAAAGCGGCAGCTGGTGATTACACGACTAAAGCCGAATTCGTTAGCACCGATGGTATTAGCGTATCTCTACGGAAAACGGATCTTCAAATCGTCACCGTCCCCATCGCGAAACTAAGCAAAGATGATCAAGATTACATTGCCAAGTCAAAGTCCGATCGTGAGGCGTTTGAAGTAGACGAAACCAGCTGGCAAACTGAAAATAATCGTCTCAAGAAACTGCTGGCCGATAGTATGCTAATCGTTGAAAGCGCTACTTCAATGCCTCCAAACATGCCAGATCTTGATGAAATCACACGGAAAATTAAATCCGCGAAGGACGCAGCAGCTACAGAAAATGAACGAATTGTGAAATTAGAGCAGCAAGCGTTGGACAATGCGAAAAAGGAAGCCGCCGAGCGAGAAGCAAACCGCGTCAGACTGACCAAGGTGACCTGGGCCAATGTTCGTGAAGGCATGACCTACAATGAAGTAATTGCGATCATAGGCCCGCCAAGCGAAGAGTTAAGCAGTAGCGAAATTGGCGGTATCCGAACCGTGATGTACAAGTGGGACGGTGTATTTTTGGCAAACGCAAACGCAATGTTTCAAAACGGAAAACTTATCACTAAAGCGCAATATGGTCTTTAGCCTTCCTGCTCGAAGAACGGTCGATCAGCGAGGCATCCATCATGTTGATGTTCGAGTGTAGGTTGTGCGACACGCTGGCCGAACTCTTGCGAATCCTTGACGTTCTGAGCAATGCGACGCGAGAGAAAACGCCTCATCGTGCGTACCGGGTTGCGCCCCGTTTGCAACAGGCCGCCGCGGGAGAAAAGATGAAGATGTCAAAGAACAAAGTCAAATGGCTCAGGTCTCTTTGGTGAATGGTCCCAACGCTAAACTGGAGTAAAACAACGCTACCATCGGCCGCCGCAAGGCGGCCTCTTTCATAGACGGACAAATTAAAGGGGATGGGGGCGTTTCTGTGCTGAGCGGTGGAGCGGATGCGGTTGTCGTTGCCTGTGCTGTGGGTGCGAACGGGGCGAGTCTTGATCCTTGGTTCGCGAAACATTCATCCGATCCGTAAAGCTTCGCAATGCAATGAATTATCAAATAGCGTGCGACGACCATCGGTGCGGATAATGTCGTGGCAAATCGCAGTCTCGTGCTACAGTCGACGTTGTCGGGGCACTTCCCCCTTGCGCAAAAGTTCTCACTCCAGTCCTTTTGTTTGACCAAGCCTCACCGCCCCCATCAAAACCGAATCCCCGACTCAGCGCCGACGAAGGCCCCCACCGCTGCCCCCGTGCTTGTGGCATTGGCAGAATGATCACGTGGCAAAATGATTTCCAGGAACAAGGCGGGATGGGTTCTTAATCATTTTGCCTCTCAATCATTCTGCCATTGATTTTCCTGCCATACCAACAGCCAACCCGGGTAGGAAGGAATCATGGCGTAGAATTCCGTTGGCCGTGTGATCGCTAGCTCCGGTTGAATGTCGGAACCGTGGCTAGCGCCAAAGCGGCTAATCGATGGAAAACCTCCTGCATTCGCATCCATTCAGCCATTTGCCAGGAGTCGTCAATGGATCCGAATAAACGACCGGGCCGTTGGCCTTACGGTTCATTGATTTTCTTGGCCCCAGCCCGTTGGGCTGGGCTAGGTAAACTTCCGGGGCGTTGCCCCTCGATACAAAAGCGCAACTTCTGAACTTCCGCCTAAAGCTACATGCATCCCCGCTACCGTGGCTGGTGGGACGAAGCATTAGGCATCCCGCTTTCGGATCCCAATGCCAGGCCAGTCGCTGAGTGTCAGCTTGCCATCGATCACCTTTACCCCCTCGTAGAGATCATTGGTAATGAGAAGGTTCCCATCCAGATCGGCCCAGTCCACGAGTGGCGATAATTGTGCGGCCGCCGACACGGCGCACGAGGTCTCCGTCATACATCCCATCATCACCTTCATATCCAGTGCTCGGGCCACGGTGATCATCTTCTGGGCCTCGCGCAAGCCAGTACTCTTCATCAACTTGATATTGATTCCTGAATACACGCCTTGAAAGTCGGCTACATCGCCCAAACGCTGAAACGCCTCGTCGGCAATGATGGGAAGCGGACTTTTGGACGTCAGCCAAGCCAAATCATCCACGGCGGTCTTCGCAAGCGGCTGCTCCACAAACTCCGTGCCCTGCTCTGCCAACCAGTGCACCATCTCCAATGCCTTGTGCTTATCGCTCCACCCCTGGTTCACATCGACATAGAGGGGTACGTCGGTCACGGAACGCACCGCGTCGATCATTTCCCGGTCGTTGCCTCCCCCCAGCTTGACTTTCAACACCTTGAATCGGGCAGCCTCCTTTGTCTTTGTTTTCACCATTTCGGGAGTGTCGATTCCGATGGTAAACGAGGTCATGGGGGTGTTTGCCGGATTGATCCCCCACAGCTTATGGAGCGGCTTGTCTAGCAGTTTGCCAACCAGATCGTGCAGTGCAATATCGACGCAGGCCTTTGCCGCGCGGTTGCCTTCATCCAGCGAGTCCACATAGGCGAGAATATCATCCAACAGAAAAGGGTCCTTGAATTGCTCCAACTTCACTTTGCTCAGGAAAGCCATCACCGACTGCTGTGACTCTCCCAAGTACGGAGGCATAGAGGCTTCCCCATACCCCGTCACTCCCTCGTACTGAATCTCGGCGAGCACGACGGGGGTGGTGTTCCGAGAGTTTCCAGCGACGGTAAAGGTGTGTTCTAGTTGCAGTTCATAGGGCCGGAAGCTCAGACTCATGTTCCCGTTCCCAATCCGCGCCGGTGCGGGCGATGCGGAGCCATCCTTTGCAGTACACCGGGTCAGTGGGAATGCAGTCGCCAGGGACGCCAATCCCAGACCGCTTAGAAAGGCTCTTCTTCCGCTCTTCATTCGCCGCTCCTGATGATTTCATTGTAAAAGGCATTCTTCGCCGTTGGACGGAAGCCTTCATAAGGCTCGCCAACAATCCTAACCGCTTTCACGAACATTGCCGGATAGCTCTCGATGAAATTGGGTTTTGTGTTGTCCATGCTGTTGATGCTGACCCGTTCTCGGTAACCCGCGGAATGAATATATTCGCCCCCGCCAATGTACATGGCCACATGGCTCACCTTCGGCTCTGATCTTTCGGATCCCTTGCTGCCGAAGAACAGTAGATCACCTGGCTCAAGGCCGTCCGAAACAAAGTCGGTCGTCAGTTCCCTGCCGATCAAGGCCTGCATATTTGCATCCCTTGGCAACTGCATTCCATTCATGAAATAGACGTTGCAAATCAGTCCGCTGCAATCAATGTTCTTGGACGACGTTCCTCCCCACAGATAGGGAATCCCATGGAACTTCAGCGCTGTCTGAACAAGATTTTCCTGCGAGGTATTTTGATGAAAGATCGCCTCCGACGAAACCAGCTCGTGACTACGTACCCACCCCAGGCGTCCATCGGGGTACAAGACCTGGGTGAACCCAGCCTGCTCAGAGACTTTGCACAAAATGTTCCCCATCACGAGGTCACTTACCGGCAACGATTCGATATCCGGGGCACTGTAAGACAGTCCAGACTGGACCTTATAAATGACTTTTTCGGACTTTTTGTATGTCGTCAGTTCCTGTCGATTGACACGCTGCACTTCGGCTGTATTCACCCAGCCGAGGTATCCGTCGGGAACTTGAATCAGACACTTTCCTCGCTCAGTTTTCAGGATCCGCACCGGGGTGCCCAACAGGGCCTGAGTCACAAGTTCCTTGGTGCTGCTCGGTTCACGACGCAAATGGATCACCGAATTGTTCACCAGTGCATTGACAATTGATCCCGTCTCATTTTCGGGAAGCAAAACCAATCCGTTAACTACCTCTGGAAATTGCCGCTGAAGGGCTTGCTCAACCGCATCATACGTCTTCTGGCTGGACAAGTTTCCTCGCACCTGCCAGGTCCCTTGTGCGGCATGAACCCGAACATCCCACAGTTCGATTCGAGTGTCAGGTGCATGCGTTTCTCTCAGCGAGTCCAACAGTTCATTCAGCTCTGAAATGGCTTGCGTCGATGGCGCGGCAAACGCACAAGCGAGCAAAAGCGGCAACAGCAGGATCATTAAGTTTGCTCCGCAAATTGGGTGGCAGATCAATTCACCTCAGGACGACCATTCCGCGAGCCAGCGAGGTGGACTTTTTTAACGCATGAACTCCTGGGTCCAGCGGAGTGACGCAAGCAATGTGAGCGGTGCGCTTACTCACTCCACGCTATAGGATACTGAATCCACTGGTTCAGGCCGAAGTCTAGTCTATACAGACGGCAATCGTCGTGTGAGCCCGACTCCCCGAAGGCGTCCATTTTGTAATTGCGTGGCATATTAGGCCGGACATTTCGCCTACAAAAAGGACGAATCTCCAGCCAACTCGTCGAAGGTCAGCAGAAAGGCTGCGAAGCTGGCTAAAGAATTGCTGACGGTCGAATCGGACTCATCAATGCATTGCCTACCGTTTGCAAACCGCAGCCTTTCACTAATCATTTTGCCCCCAATCATTCTGCCATAATTCTTCCAGCCAAACCAATCACCATCGTCGCCCTCGGTGACACAACTCCGTGGCTCCGTCGACACTTAATTCCCACGCATCCAATCTGCGACGCAAAGGTGCGAAGAAAAATTCATAACGCTGAACCATTTCTCACCGTTCAAAGTTGCTCGTGACGCGGCGCATGCAAACGGGCATAAAGCTGATTCGGTAAAATTGGTTGCTGTGATTAGCGGCTTCGCACTTGGTTGACAGTTGACCTTTGCTGTAGTGCTATTGCATGGTCAATGCATTATGGAACAGCGAACCGACGCCGTTTTCTTCCCACTACTTCGTCGTATATCGGCGAAATGGTTTTACTCAAACGAGTACGTGCGAGGTGCCTGGAATGGCAGCACGTTGCTGAATCGTAAAGCATGTCGATCCTCCGGCGGCTGTCGTTTTTGTGCAAATTGGCACATATGCGGCTCATTTGCACACTTACCTCTAATTCGTTCACTGGTATGGAAACTGCATCGACTTTGCAGTCAACGAATTTGTCTGCGACAGTGAACCTGATTTTGAGAATTGCCTTCTCGTGAAAAACAAACAGAAGAAGAATGGGCACCAAGGTAGTACAGCCGTGTGCAATCTGGTCGTCAATGGAACCGGTGATGTCAAAGCCAAAAAGCACCGCATTGATGAAAAGACTTACGAGAAGGAACTGGCGCGACTGCAGGTCGAACTCGTCAAGATGCAGGAATGGGTAAAACACGAGGGGCTGAGAGTCACGGTGGTTTTCGAGGGACGCGACGCTGCCGGAAAAGGTGGTGTAATCAAGCGAATCACGGAGAGTTTGAATCCGCGGATCTGTCGTGTCGTGGCATTAGGAACGCCAACCGAACGAGAGAAGCGAAGTTGGTACTTCCAACGATATGTCGCTCATCTGCCATCCGCAGGCGAAATCGTGCTGATGGACCGGAGCTGGTACAACCGCGCCGGCGTCGAACACGTGATGGGATTCTGCACCGATGCAGAGTATCACGAATTTCTGCGATCGTGTCCCGAGTTCGAACGGATGCTGGTGCGATCGGGAATCCAGGTGATCAAATATTGGTTTTCGGTGAGCGACGAAGAGCAGGAACGAAGGTTTCAGAAACGAATGAAAGATCCAACCCGAAGTTGGAAGCTGAGCCCAATGGATGTTGAATCGCGTTCATGTTGGATTGAGTACTCCAGGGCAAAAGACACGATGTTCGCTCACACCGACATCAAGCAAGCACCGTGGTACGTCGTCAAGGCCGACGTGAAGAAGTGCGCGCGATTAAATTGCATTACCCATCTTTTGAGCATGATTCCGTATAAGGATCTAACGCCCACGCCACCTAAATTACCGCCGCGCCCCACCGAAGGCGCCTATGTTCGTCCACCGCTGGAAGATCAAACGTTCATTTCGGAAATCTGGTGATCCGCTACTTCCAATGACGACTCTCAATACTTGTTGAACACTTGTTACTGTCCGAGGCTATTTGTGCACAAATATGTGATCATGGGCGTTCAGGGATGTGGAAAAGGAACACAAGCCGCCTTGCTTGTCAAAGCCTTCGATTTGGTCCACATCAGTGTCGGAGATATCTTCCGCTGGCACATCAAAAACCACACAAAGTTGGGCGCGCAGGTGAAGCGGATCGTTGCCTCGGGAAATTTAGTCGGCGATAAAGTCGTGGAACGCATTGTTCATCGCCGTCTGGACGAGCATGATTGGAACTTTGGTTTTATTCTCGATGGTTTTCCACGCAGCGAGTCACAGGCGAGGTTCTTTCTTGAAAGTTATGACATTGATGCGGTGATTCACATCCAAGTGCCCGATGAAGTGGTGCGAGAACGAGTGTTGTCGAGACGTTTGTGTAGCGGATGTGGCTTGGATTACAACCTGATCTCGCATCGCCCCGAGGTTCAAGACATTTGCGACGTGTGCGGTGGCGGACTTGTATGCCGCCCCGATGATAACTCCGAAGCGTTAGCAGGTCGATTGAACGATTACCACACGAAGACCAAACCCGTTCTGCGACTATTCGAACGCAAAGAATTAGTGCTCAACATCGACGGCACTCTTCCGCCCGACGCGATGCAAGCCCAGATACGCTCACTGCTTCGCGTCTGACTCTGGCAACGGAACTGGCAGCCAACCCCTTGCCGTATCCAAGGCACAATGCGGTGGAACATGGCGCATGGAGCGAATCTGTACAGATAAATTTTCATTCGCGACCACCGCCGCGGCGAATGTTGGAACTTTCGCGTAGCGGAAAGACGCATGTGACTTTCGACCGACGGCCAGTCACCCCCTGTCGAAACTCTTAACAGTTTTCTGCGATCGCGACGCTGCGCCGGAGCGATCGCTGCGACAACTTCAAAGCTTTGTTGAACCCCGTTGGGGTTCCTGTTCTT
>NZ_ANOG01000583.1 GCF_000346295.1 Rhodopirellula maiorica SM1
TGTGGCATACTCTGCGTTTTCGATGGCTGGCAGTGGGGCGGAGGCCTTCGCGGTTTGGTGTGCCAGCTTTTGTCGTTGCAGCTGTTGCTGTAGCGATTCCGCTTTCTTGTCAATCAGGTTGATTGCCTGTTCCATGCTTTCACGTTGGGAATCGACAAGATAGAGCTGGTATGTCTGGACGAGCGCTTCGAGCACCTTGGGGCACTCGTCAGGATGAATGCTGTCAACTGAGATCTGGACAATCGAATCCTCGTGATCCACATTCATCAGAGGTAAGATCGTATTGGCGACGCTACTGGACTCAGCCAGTAGGTTCAGCCCTTGCAAATCGTTTTCTTGGATTGCCTTTTCGACGAACCATGGGCTTTGGATTAGCGAAGCGTGAGTATCAAATAGGGATGACTTGTGATTAGGCGTTGAGTAACCATCGGGACTTATTGCGTTTTTGGGCTCGACCAATACCTTGGCTTTTGATCGATACACGACAGGTTGATTTTGATAATAAATCCAGCCGCCAATGAACGCATACAAGAGCGATAGCAAGATTCGGTACTTGTGACGCATCACAAACCGAAAGTACAAGACCAAGTCATCGATCTGAAGGAGGGCGTCATCCGGCGGCGGTGGCGGTGGCAATTCTGCTTTGTAGGTTTCGACCAACGGGGAACGGCGAAGCATCGTGCGATCCTTGTGCGGCAAGAAACTTTTAGCATGGAATGACGTTAGAAGCCAATCGGTGCATCAATCGATCTGAGAGGGTCTCAAGTGCAGAAGTCTGTTTACGTAGTTAAATATCAACGAGAACAGTAGGCCTCGTTGCAACTCACGGTGCAATGAGGGCGGATGCCTCTTCTGCGACTTAAATCTTCCGGGGCCGCACTTCATATGCCAGATCATCATGTTCAGTGCACCAGAGTATTGGTTCCACTATTATAGGGGGGCGAAGGACTCTGGTGGGGGTGGTATTTTTCGGTCTTTGCAAAAGATTTTGCCACGAATATTTTTTCCAAGACGTACGAGCTAGCGATATAGATCTCGGACTAGATGATCCATAGTGCACACACGCTCACATTCGCGCCGTTAGTACCATCGCGGTGATGTGTGCATTTTCGTGGCATCATTCCATGACCATTCACTTTCATCGCATCGGCGGAGGGTCGCGCCGAATGGTGGCTGAAATGTAAAAAGTCGATCGAATCAAGGTTTGATCGCGTGACTAAAAAAAATGTTTTTCGTCATGCTTATTTCGGGGTTCCGAAAATGTTGGCATGTCGATCCTTCCAAATTAGGGATGGGGAAAGACCGTTGCTCGTCGGTAACGGCACTGCATCGCCTGCTGTGGGAAGACGCCAGAAATCGCCCATTCCGATTCATGCGAATCGCCTGATTTATCGGACGAGAGCGGACTGCGAAGTCGCTCTGAAAAATTTGACAGATGTGCAAACATCGGTAGTCTATAGACCGAGGCTGGATGAGATTTCATCAGGCTACGTTTTTTTTCTTGGCATTGGGGTAAAGAGGGACATATGAGCGCATCTACAAGGCAGCGTTTGAGCAGTACTGGTTTTACGCTGGTCGAGTTGTTGGTGGTGATTGCCATTATCGGCGTCCTGGTAGGATTGCTTTTGCCTGCGGTGCAGGCCGCACGCGAAGCCGCACGAAGAATGAGTTGTTCCAATAACATGAAACAATTGGGACTGGCTCTACACAACTACCATGACACATTTCGCGTTTACCCGTATGGTTATCGTGATGCGGGGACGTTTCACCGGCGGGATACTTGGATGCAGCAAGTGATGTCGTTCATCGAAATCGGAGCGGTTTCGGAAGCCTACCAGCACTGGGACGGCCAATGGGTGATGGATACGCCTCCGGAACTTAAGGATGCCGTGTTGCCTGCTTTTATGTGTCCGTCGGATCCAGGCGCCGGTGGCTTTGGTGGCGGTGGCACCCGGCGTGCCAACGGCGAAGGGTTTCAGGGCAATTATGTGGTCGCGGCAGCCAGCACTGAGATGACCCGGCCGATGACTAATTTGGATGGAATGTTTTACAACAGTTCAAAGACAAAGATGCGTGACGTTGTCGATGGTACCTCGAACACGCTGATGGTTGGCGAGGCGTTGGTGCGTCCTGGACTTGGCGGCTGGGGCGGTGCGGGCGGTTATTGGGGCGGAGGCCCACACGGTGGATTTGGTTTCACGACCTGGCAATCGCCCAACACGACACTGCCCGATCAAGTCTACTCTTGCAAAACCGAAAACTATCGATTGGCACCTTGCAATTCGATCGGAGGCGCTGCGGAGATCCGTAATTTTGCACGAAGTGTGCACCCAGGAGGCGCTCAATTCACGTTGGCCGATGGTTCGGTTCGATTCCTGACCGAATCGATTGACTTGGTCAATTATCGTGCACTTGGCACTCGCAACAATGGCGAAGTGGTGACACTGCCTTAACGATGGACTCGAGTCGATCACGAACACGCGGCGGGGACTGGTTTGCTGTCCCCGCCGCCATTGATGCGGTTCCCCTGCCACTTTTTCAAGCCTTCTTTCTTTGAATCGGAATCATTTATGCCAACTCAGTTCACTCAAACGATCGTGGTCGTTTTGTTCACTTGCTCTGTGTTTCTGTGCGGCTGCGATAGCGCTCCGCTGGACCGCGTGATCGTGGAAGGGACCGTCGATCTTGATGGCACGCCGTTGAGTAGCGGTGACGTCACCTTTGTGCCTCAGGATCCATCGGTCCAGGCGGATAACTTGAAGGTGATTGACGGCGTCTTCAAAGGCCCCGTGATCCCCGGCGCCAAACGTGTCGAAATACGCGGTTATGAAGAAGTTGTCGCTGATTTGCCGGCGGATTCACCGGAAGCGGGAACAAGTTTTAAGAAGCAGATTTTGCCTGCCAAGTTCCACTCGCAAAGTGAGTTAGTCGAGACGATTCCAAGTCCTGGACCGCTTAGTTACACCGTTTCGACTAACTGAGCGTTTGATTTAGCAGAGCGCCAGGTCGACCGTTGCCATCCGCTCGGCCGGATTCGCTAAAGTCAATGGCAGGGCACGTCACGCGAGGATCTCGGTGACGATCTTGCCATGCACATCGGTGAGCCGGAAATTGCGACCGGCGTGCTCGAAAGTCAATTGTTTGTGATCGAGTCCCAATTGATGCAGCAGGGTCGCGTGCAAGTCATGCATATGGACGCGACCGGCAATGCTGCGGAAACCAAACTCATCGGTTGCTCCGTGGGAATGCCCGCTGCGAAAGCCGCCTCCGGCTAACCAGACGGTAAAACCTCGCGGGTTATGATCGCGACCCGTTCCGTTGTCTTGGGCATAGGGAGTGCGGCCAAACTCGCTGCCCCACCATACGATCGTATCTTCTAATAGCCCTCGCTGCTTGAGATCGGTCAACAGGGCCGCGATCGGTTTGTCGACCGCGCGGGCGTGCGTCGCGTGTTTAGGCAGATTGGAGTGTTGGTCCCAGGCAGGGTTGGCCGAATCGTCACCGTAGTTGACTTGGACAAATCGCACTCCGGCTTCGCACATCCGCCGGGCCATCAAGCAGCGGGCCCCATAGCGTTTGGTTTCGGGAGCGTTGATTCCATACATCTCGATTGTTTCGGCGGTTTCGCTGGACAAGTCGAGCGTCTCGGGGGCAAATTGCTGCATACGCCACGCCAGTTCATGTGACTTGATCGCGGCGTCCAGTTCCGTGTCTTGTAGCGGACGCTGTGCAAATTGCTGCTGATTCAAACGATTGAGCAATTCAAATTGTTCTTGTTGCAGTCGGCGGGGGATATCGTTTCGGGTCAAACTGTCGATCGTCATGACACTGCTGCTGGCACTTCCGACTTTCGTGCCTTGGTAGCGAGGCGGCAGAAACGCGCTTCCGTAATTGCGTGCTCCCCCGTTTCCGATCGATGGGGCAATCGAAATAAATCCAGGCAGATTCTCGTTTTCGCTGCCCAATCCATACAACAACCACGAACCGAACGAGGGGCGAATGAAGTTGGTGCTGCCGCAGTGCAGAAACAGTGTCGCGGGGCCATGGGCAACGCCTTCGGTATGCATGCCATGCAAAAGGCACATGTCATCGGCATGGCGAGCGGTTTCGGGAAATAAGTCCGACACCCAGCGTCCCGAGTCCCCGTATTGTTGGAAATTCCAAGGCGATTGCATCAGTCGAAAAGCTCGGCCTTTGCCCGATCGAGCGAGTTGACGTGCATCGTCAAACTCATACGATTGGCCGTCATGCTTGCTCAGCAGCGGTTTGTAATCAAACGAATCGACTTGGCTGACGCCGCCCTGCATGAACAAGAAAATGATTCGTTTGGCCTTGGGAACCAAAGGCGATTGTGGGCCCGATCCCGCGATCACTTGATGCGATTTTGCCAAGGCATTGGTTTGAGCCAGGATCGCCGAAGCGGCTATCGAGCCAAATCCGCAGGCAGCGGTCCGCAGCATGTGTCGGCGTGTGAAATTCGATTCGATCATGACAAGATTGCCTCAAGGCAGGTAGCGAAAGTCGAGGGATGCAAACAGCGAATGAATCAGCATGGCAAGCCGGTCAAGTTCGTCGTCGTCGCCAGGTCGCTCCAGAAACGCCACGCACGTGGATCGTTCCACGTCGCTAGGTAGACGGTAAAAACAGTGGCGATAGATGTGGTTGACCAGCTCGGCGGTCGACGACGAATCTGAGGTGGATGATGCGGATAGGGCATCGAATTTCGCGGCAGCCGCCCGGGCACGAGCGATGATCCAAGGGTGGTTCATCAGCACCAAAGCCTGAGTCGCGACGGTGCTGCGAGTGCGTTGTCCCACCGAAACGCTGGCGTCGGCGAAATCAAACGCTTCGAACAAATCCGGCAAGGCGTTGCGAAAGACCGGTTGATATAAGCTGCGACGCGGTGAGTCGATGTGATAGTTGTAATCGGCGTTTGTGCCACGGCGAATCAGCGATCCGCCTTGAGTTAGATCGAGTTCACCGCTGATTTGCAGCATCGCATCACGAAGCGACTCGACACTCAAACGTCGCGAGTGACCTCGCCAATACAATTCGTTCTTGGGATCGATTTTCTGTTGCTGTTGGTTCTTGATCGTATCGTCCAGCGTCAGCCGTCGGCGGTACGCATCGGACATCACGATCGTACGGACGAGATGTTTGGTTGACCAATGATTTTGAATCAATTCGCTGGCCAACCAATCGAGCAGTTCAGGATGCGTCGGACGGGCACCTTTTGTGCCAAAGTTATTCATCGACGGCACAATGCCTTGACCCATCAGTGCACACCAGATGCGGTTGGCATAGACACGTGCGGTGAGCGGGTTTTCGGGCGAAGCAAGCCAATGAGCCAATTCCAATCGCCCGCTGGTGTCCGCTTCGATCGCGAACGAATCACAGTGGGGAAGCGCCGTCAAAAAACCGCGAGGCACGCGATCACCAAGATTGTGGACGTCGCCGCGGATATGAATCGCAACGTCGGTCGGAGCCTCGTTTTCTTCGAGCGTCATGTAGCGAGGACGCTCGGCGAGTTGCTGCATCAGCGATTTGCGTTCGACTTCCAAATCGGCGATGATTCGGGCGTTCTCAGCGGCCTCGCGTTGTTTTTGATTCTGTTCGTCGGATCGATCCGCATGCTCGGGCTGATTCGCTGTCTGCGAAGCGGAACGGTTCTGGTTTGTCGAGAGCGGCAAGAACTGAACGGCGTCAACGATGACATAGCCATTGGAATTTTCGTTGGAAACGATCACGAAGGCCTGTCCATTGCGTTCAAAATCGTATTCGCCCAGTGAGACCCACACTCCGTCTTCGGGCGGAATTTGTCGTTGATTGATCCGCACGACGGTTTCTTCGTTCACACTGAACACGCGGACGACAGCGTTGGATGCGCGGTTAGTGCCGGCGGAATAGGCGAGTCGGACTTGGTATTTTCCCGCAGGAAGATTTTTTGGTTCAAACGTCGCTGTTTTTAATCCTTTTTGTTCGTTGCCATCGTGCAGATAGCCGTCGCCGATCAAACGACCGACCGAAGTGGAATGGATCCAATCCCCGACCAATTTTGCAGCTCCGCTGTCGACGACGATTCCGTCGAGTTCAGACAGGGGAATGATTCGGTTTTCTTTGGTCAATTTGAAGCTGGCTGATTTTTTTCGTAACGCGAGTTCTGCATTCACGTTTTCCAATGTTTGCGAGATCGATTCGTAGTGACGCTGCATCGATTCGCTGACCGGAAGTGGTTTTTCGATCCAGCGAGACAGGTTCGCGTGTTTTAGCGCAGTGGTGGACCGAAAGATGCCAGCCAACGCGTAGTAGTCACGTGTAGGAATGGGATCAAATTTGTGATCGTGGCATCTTGCACAGCCAATCGTTTGCCCCAGAAAAGCACGTCCGATCGTATCGAGTTGTTCGTCGATCACGTCCATTTCAAGTTGTGTTTTGTCCTGTTGCTCGAGATTGGAATTTCCCATCATCAGAAACGTTGTCGCCACATGTTGCATTTGACGTTGATGCAGATCATCGGACTCGAGCAAGTCGCCCGTGATTTGTTCACGGATCATCTGATCAAACGGACGGTCGGTATTGAACGCTTCGATCAAATAATCACGGTACCGCCACGCTTCGGGAAAAACAAAACCTCGCAGCGTGATCGATTCGGCGTAACGCGCGACATCCATCCAGTGGCGAGCAAACGTCTCGCCAAAATGGGGTGATGCGAGCAATTGGTCGACGAGCGTTTCATAGGTATCAGTGTCGATGCCGGTTTGATCATCCCCATTGCTCTCATCTCCATTACTCTCGTTCGTCTGGGCAACCGACCGGCTTGCTTGAGATGCGTTTTCAAGTCGGGGACTCGGAGACAATCCGGTTAGGTCAAAATAGAGCCGTCGCACCAAAGTGGAATGATCGGCAACGGAGGTGGCAGTGAGTCCTGATTCAAGCAGCCGTTGATTCAGAAAGCGATCAATCGGCGAGGTCGACGTGGTGGCGGGGCTCGTCGGAATTTCGGGAGTCGTGATCGGACGGTACGCCCAATGTTGCTGGGCTTGTTCGACTGACAATCCCGAGTTCGATTTCGCTTGAACCGCCGCATGGTCCGCCTCGCGTGGATCATAGGCGCCGTCGGCAATCCATTTGGAAAACGCATCAATCAGATGATTAGGCAGTTTGCCATCGGGTGGCATTTGCAAATCGGCATCTTCGTAGCGAAGTGCTGCCATCAGGGTGCCGCGGTTCGGGTCGCCGGGAACCAGGGCGGCCCCGGAGTCGCCGCCGGCCTGCCAGCCCGCTCGGGTATCCAATTGCAATCCGCCGCTGACTTCGTTTTCAATCGAGTGACAATCTAAACAATGTTCGATCAGCGCAGGCCGAATGACGGTTTCAAAAAATGCTTCGTGTTCTGCAGCTGTTGTTTTACTCGATGTTTCGCGTTGGTTTGGTTCTTGTCCAACCACCGTGGTGTCGGCAAACCACGGTGCGGCGACGGCGCCGAGAACAACGTACAGGCGGACAGCGAGCATCCAAGGAACGAACAGTCTAGGGGCGAACAGCCGAGCGACCGGCAGCGAACAGACCAGCAGCCGAGGCGTGCGTGAAATAGAAAGACGTCGGTACATCTGTATTTCCGCGAGGTGAGACGGGTTGGGGAGGAGGGAGGCAGGAGTCGCCATTTTATCCGAAACGAAATCGCCGCGTGGGAAAGAAATGGTGGCAGGCTTGAAAAGAACGGGAGACACTCCGAGTTAAAAATTTTTCTCTTGACCTGAATCTCTCGCTGCGATTATTTAATAACGAGGGAACCCATCCCCGGACTTGGCCAGCGCGGAATTGACGTCGCTTTTACCAAGTCCCCTATTTTATTAACCAGTTCAACCATGGAAGGTTGCTCCTATGGCCAATGCCACCGACGGCGTCCCCTTGCTGGACGTGAATCGTGATAACCGCCCACACCGCGAAGAGTTTCTCGAAGCGCTGACCGAAGTGCTCGACAGCGGGCGATTTTTGTTTGGTCCCGATGTCACTGCATTGGAGAACGAAGTTGCTGCGTACAGCCAAGCCGAGAACGCGATCGGATGTGCTTCGGGCAGCGACGCTTTGCTACTTTCGCTGATGGCTCTGGAAATCGGTCCCGGCGATGAAGTGATCGTTCCTAGCTTTACTTTTTTCGCCTCAGTCAGCTGCATCACACGCTTGGGGGCAACGCCGGTATTCGTCGACATTTGTCCTGATACGTTTAACGTGGATCCCGAGGCGATCCGCAGTGAAATCACCGATCGGACTCGCGCGATCATCCCGGTCCACCTGTTCGGCCAATGTGCCCAAATCGATCGAATTTGCCAAATTGCTGGCGATCACGACATTCCGGTCATCGAAGACGCGGCTCAGGCGATTGGTGCGGCCTATCATTCCCGTCCCGCAGGCAGCTGGGGAAAAATGGGATGTTTTAGCTTCTATCCGACCAAGAACCTCGGTGGAATGGGCGATGGTGGGATGATCACCACCGGTGACGCTGCCACCGCAGACCGTGTGCGATTGTACGCCAGCCATGGCATGCGACCTCGCTACTATCATCAAGTCGTCGGGATCAACAGCCGCTTGGATACATTTCAAGCCGCCGTGCTTCGCGTGAAGCTGCGGTATTTGGACAAAGCGGTACAGGATCGTCGTGCCAACGCCGATCGCTACTCGCGATTGCTCAGCGAAGCCAATCTGGTTGCCGCCGACCAGATCGTTTTGCCTGCGACCGATCCCAACGCGTTCCATGTCTGGAATCAGTATGCATTGCGAGTCGGCGAAGGTCGTCGCGACGATCTGCGGTCGTATTTGTCCGAGCGTGGCATTGGATCGGAGGTCTATTACCCCGTCCCGATGCACGAGCAGCAATGTTTCCAAGATCTTGATTTTGACCGCGATGCTCTGGCGGAAACCGAACGTGCGAGCAAAGAAGTTTTGAATTTGCCGATCTTCCCGTCGTTGACCGAAGCGGAACAGCATCGCGTCGTCGAGACCATCAGCGGTTTTTACGCTGCCGGCGCTCGATCGGCCGCAGCGGCCTAGGCGTCTCTGCGTTCACCCAACCACCGATCCCGCAGCCGTAGAATCCGTCGCGGCTGAGGGATCGTAGGCAATTCCAGCCAGATTGCCTGCGAATCGCTCTCAGGCGTCCTCGTTCGGACCCTAGCGGGCACTGGCGGCCCTTTGCGGGCGACAGAAGGGAACGTCACCACACGATCTGGCTGCGGATCCGCAGGGAAAACCACCAGTTTTGCGGCCATTCTGACGTAATTCCGAATACTTGCATCTTGTCGAATCCCAAGCATTCCGAATACTATAAGGTTGACGGTTTTCTGGGAGGCTTCGGCATTACCATGGTAGACCTGAGTAGTTTACATTTCGAAACTCACCAGTCCGACAGGGCGTCCGAAGGAGTTTGACAACGATGGCAGTAAAATTAACCGAACGAGCCGCTGAAGAAGTGAAGCGGTTTCGCCAAGAAAATAACTTTGATGAGTCCACTTCGCTACGAATCGGCGTCGCTGGCGGTGGTTGCAGTGGTTTCAACTACACGCTTGGATTCGACGACAAGTTCGATGAAAAAGCGGACAGCAAGTACGATTGCCACGGCGTTGCTGTGATCGTCGACAAGAAGAGTGCGTTGTACCTCGATGGCACGACCGTCGATTGGTATTCCAGCCTCGAAAAGCAAGGTTTCACCTTCGAGAACCCCAACGCAGTGAAGAGCTGTGGTTGTGGTAGCTCGTTCCAAGCGTAACCTGCGCTAAAAAATCGCTCAATTTAGACATCAAACGCCTTGTTGCTTCGCAGCAGGGCGTTTTCTTTTGAGAGTGTGTCTGTAGAATCCGACCCTCGTTTGACTTCGCTGCGGGCAGCCGTTGGTCCTGGCACGAACGTCATCGATTCACCAAGAGGTATCTGGCTGAATGAGCGTTGTAGCACCGAAGCAGTGGTCCGGAGCCGATTCGGCTTCTTTGTACGAAGTCGACCGTTGGGGCGACGGGTACTTTCACGTCACCAAAGACAGCCGGTTGATGGTTTCACCCGGTCGAGATCCTGAGCAAGCGATCGATCTGAAAGATCTCGTCGACGGGCTGACTCAGCGTGGCTTGGACCTGCCGATTCTGATTCGCTTCAACGGTATTCTGCGAGATCGTCTAAAACGGCTCAGCGAGAGCTTTGCTGATGCGATCGAAGAACATCAATACAATAATTCCTATCGCTGTGTGTTCCCGATCAAAGTGAACCAGCAGCGCGATGTGGTCGAGCAATTTGCCAAACACGGCCGTGAGTTCGGTTTTGGAATCGAAGCCGGCAGCAAGCCTGAGATGCTGGCGGTGGTCGCGATGACCGACTCGGACACTCCGATTATCTGCAACGGATTCAAAGACGACGACTTTATCCATCTCGCCATGCGCGCCCAGCAGATTGGTCGTACCGTGATCCCGGTGGTTGAAAAGGTCAGCGAGCTGGACCTGATCTTAAAGCACTCCGAAGCACTTGGGGTGCGGCCGACCATCGGAATGCGAGTCAAACTTGCCACCCGCGGATCGGGGCGTTGGCAAGCCAGCGGTGGTTATCGCTCGAAGTTCGGATTGACGGTGGCGGAGATGCTTCGCCAGCTGCAAAAGCTCGAAGACCGCGGCATGGCCGACTGCTTCAAACTGTTGCATTTTCATGTCGGCAGCCAAATCACGCACATTCGTCAACTCAAAGCGGCGATCCTCGAAGCGGCACGCATCTACGTTGATTTGCACCGCCGGGGTGCGGGGCTCGAAATGCTGGATGTCGGTGGCGGATTGGGCGTCGATTACGACGGTTCACATAGCGACAATGAATCGAGCATGAATTACTCGATGCAAGAATATGCAAAAGACGTGGTGCACTTGGTGCAAACCGTCTGTGATGAAGCCGAGGTCCCGCATCCCGAGTTGATCAGCGAAAGCGGACGCGCCGTCGCTGCGCATCATAGCGTGTTGGTGGTCAACACTTTAGGAGTGACGCAGCAGGGGAGTGTGCAGGATCTGCCAACCGATATTCCTGATGAGTTTGAACAACCCGTTCACGATCTATGGAGCAGCTATTGTGGTTTGACGTCAGCCAATATGCTGGAGTCGTTCCATGACGCCCAAACTTCGCTCGACTTGGCGATGAACTTATTCAGCGGCGGGTATTTGCCGTTAGAGCAGCGGGTGATTGCCGAGAATCTTTATTTCGCAATCTGCCACCGCGTGCGTGAGTTTGCCAGCGAGCTTGAGTATGTGCCGGACGATGTCAAACATCTCAATCGTTTGTTGTCGGATATTTACTTCGCCAACTTCTCGTTGTTTCAATCGGTACCGGACTCGTGGGCCATCGATCAATTGTTCCCGGTGATGCCGATTCATCGCTTGGACGAACAACCGACTCGCCACTCGGTGATCGGTGATATTACTTGCGATAGCGACGGAAAGATTGACAAGTTTGTTGGCGGTGAAGGCCCACAACGAACGATCTTGTTGCACGAATTCAAAAAGCAGCAGCCCTATCATA
>NZ_ANOG01000584.1 GCF_000346295.1 Rhodopirellula maiorica SM1
GTGGCCGACGATCCGCTGTATCTTAAACAAACAGATCCAGGACGATTAACGACCTGTCGGTCATCTTGACGCTGCATGCGGCTCCATCCCCACCAGGTACCCATTATGAGAAACGTCATCCGCGCTGGTTTTTTGATGGTGCTTGCTACACCGATCGGCTGCCTGCCGTCGAGTTCGACATCCGATACAGCAGATTCCTCGACGCCCGGTGTGACGGCGGAAGAAGCAACCCCACGCGAAACCGTTGGCAAGACGACTCAAAATGTGTTGGACCTTGAACAAGCACTGCGTGACGGAGCGAAGCTAGCGAGTACCAAGATCGAATCGAAAAATCCGCTGATGATCAATGCCGAAGCGTATCGAACATCGGTTGGCAAAATTGGCGGGATGGGAGTCGATCATGCCATCCAACTTCGTAACGCGCAAAGCATTCAAGATCCCAAACCGCTGACACACGAAGTGTTTCTGGCCGAGATTATCAAACCGGACCAGCCCGATGGCATCCGCTTGCCCATGCTGCCCTATTACC
>NZ_ANOG01000585.1 GCF_000346295.1 Rhodopirellula maiorica SM1
CTTGAGCATCTCCAGTGGTTGCCAAAGTAGATGGCATTGGGGATTGCCCCAGCCGGGATTCGCCCGAATAGGCTAGTTGCCGATTCAGGATCGTTTTGGCAAAGTAATTGCATGAGCACCCCAAACGAATCCAGCCCCCCGGACCTGTACCGCTTTGACGCCTGCGGAGCACTGCTGTCGACGCATTTGCCAATGCCCCGACGCAGCGGCAAAGTGCGAGACGTCTACGATCTGGGAGATTCGCTGATGATCGTCAGCAGCGATCGAATCAGCGCCTTTGACTACATCCTGCCTAGCGGGATTCCAAACAAAGGCCGCTTATTAACTCAAATGAGCCGTTTTTGGTTTTCAATTCTGCCGGTACGTCATCACCTGCTGACGACGGAGATTCCCGAGACGTTGTCGCAAAAATTCGACACTTCGCCGCTGGAAGGACGAACGATGATCGTCGAAAAAGCCGACGTCGTGCCGTTTGAATGCGTTGTCCGCGGTTATCTCGAAGGCAGTGGGTTGCTGGAGTATCAAGCGACCGGCGAGATTTGTGGAAACGCACTGCCGCAGGGTCTGAAGCAGTGCGACGCGTTGCCCGAACCGATTTTCACCCCCGCAACCAAGGCGGAAGAGGGGCACGACGAAAATGTCTCTTTCGACCGGATGGCTTCGGACATCGGGACGGAATTAGCCGAAAAACTTCGTGACCAAAGCCTCCGTATCTACCGCGTCGCGTCTGAGCACGCGGCATCCAAGGGGTTGATCATCGCAGATACCAAATTCGAATTCGGCAGGGTCGATGACGAATTGGTGCTGGTCGACGAGGTGTTGACGCCGGACAGCTCGCGATTTTGGAACGCTGCCAGCTACGCACCGGGATCGGCTCAACCCTCGTTTGACAAGCAATTTGTTCGCGAGTATCTATCGCAGTGCGGCTGGGACAAACAATCCGATCCGCCGCCGTTGCCCGCCGAAGTGATCGAGCGAACGGCCGCCAAATACACCGAAGCGTTCGAACGTATCACGGGGGAAACGTTCTCCTGACGCCGCGGCATTCCTAGCTTAATTGGCAGTGCTCGAGGATCTCTTCGGCACTGGCACGATAACCGACGTAGAACGGTCCGAATTCACCATACTTGGCACTCGCTTCGTCGAACCGCATCTTGTAGACGATCTCTTTGAGATATTCTGGGTTTCGCCCCCATAGCGTGACCATCCACTCCCAATCATCGATACCGACGCCGACGGAAATCAGCTGGCTTACTTTTCCAGCGAACGCCATCCCGCTTTGGGCGTGTTCGGCCATCATCTTGTTACGGCGACTGAAAGGTTCGGTAAACCAGTTGGCGCCAAAGACACGGCTCTTATTCATCGGATAGAAACAAGCCGCGGGCCATTCGGGAAATTCCGGTCGGATCCGCTGCTCGTTCATGATTGGCAAGCGTCGCTCGTACGCAGCAACCTTGGCTGCGACTTCGGGCGAACCGGCAACTTCGCCGCCGGCGATCAAGCGTTTCTCATATTCCTCGATCGAAGGCACATACTCGCTCACTTCGCTCATCGAAACAAACGACCAGCTCGGTTCAACAAATTGCCCCAACGACGGCGCAAGGATACGTTGATGAACCGCATCCACCTTGGCCGGATCCGGATCCATGATCATCACGCCAAAATCGGCACGATGGCCGCTGGTCCAGTAGCTGGCAAGTCGCTCGGGTGCCAAATCCGCGGTCGGGTGCAGTGCGGCTTTGAACTGAGCTTGGCATTCAGCACTCAAGCGTGCCGTGAGAGCTTCGCGGCGAAAACGATAAAAGTAATGGGCACAGTGCCATCCGTTCTCTGGGATCACCGAAGGCTCAGGCAATGGAGCACCACGGTGACCGGGACGGCCAGCGGGCGATGCAGGTGACGCGGGGGCAGGACGCCCCGAGGTAGGTTCTGAAGAGCTCATCGTGTATCGCTATCGGGTTATCGCTAGGGGAGACAGAGAGGTTTTGAACAACGGCAACAAAACCCGCAGCGAACATCCTACCCCGATTGCCGCCAAGTTTGAAAGAAGGGCGATCCCGAGCCGGCATTCCTCACGATACCTCCACTCAAAAAAACTACTGCAAGATCCATTCGGTATAGCGGTCACGATACCCCGTATGCTTGGACCAACTGCGTTTGCCAGTCGCTCCGAAATAGCCATACGAATAAGGCGTCTTCCATCGGGCGCTCTCTTTGGCTTGGGGAATCATCGCAGGCGTACCGACCTTGCGTTGATGGTGCGACGAGTGCGGAGGATGGGTTTCCGAGTAGCGTTCCCCCAACTTGTTTTTAGGCATTTTGAATTCGGGCGAACGGATCACGCGGTGCGTCGGTGTCGGATTGCCTGGACCGATCGCCCCGCCGAATAAATCCGACAGCAGCCCTACGTTTTGCCCGGTGGGCGGATCGGTTTGTTGAGAAACGTGCACCGGTGGTTCCCCGTCCGCATACCGAGGACGCTCGAATTGCGATGCGTCGGCGATTGGGGATCCGTCGACCGAACCTACCAAACGGACTTGTTGCGAATAGCGGCCGTTTCCCGTTGACCTGTACGAGGAAGCTGTCGACACAGCGGACGCCCCACGCCGAATCGGTTGCGGCCAATCAACTGGGTCCCGCAGCGGTTGCGGTGGTTGATTCGATGTGGCCACCGGGGCCCAAGATTGCCGGGCCTTCATTTCTGCCTCTGTCACGTCTGCGGCATCGGTCGGAGTAGCGACAACTGCGGCGACAAGGACGAGCACCAACCACACGGCCATGTCGGATCCGGTGAAAGAACGGTTTGAAATCATTACAAAAAACTCGACCGAGTGCGAAGGACGGACAGCGGACCTGGTAAACTAGAGAAACTTTGCCGATTGTCCGTTTTTTACTCATCGGCCGACCAAGACGGGGTGGTTGAGCCAAAAATCCAAGATCGGTTCAAGAACGACGCAAGAAGTGCAGACAACGCATTTTTCGTCGATTCCCCAAGTAAACAGTCGAAAATGATCTGGAAACGGCTTTGACGTCGTCTGTATGGTGGATTTGCGAATCCCGGTCGAGATACGAAGTAATGAGTCTGCCATCGGAAGAGTGGCGAATCATCGCAGCGATGGTTCCGGATGTGCCGGTTACGTTATTGATGACCATGACGCTTTTCCCTTTTCATGATTCGTGCTGTCGTTCGGCGATAGACAACCTAGGCGGCAATGGAGGCCGCAACGTTACTTCCAGGAAGAAATTCATGAAAATGCAACGCCGCCACTTTGTCGCCCTGTTTGGTTCGCTTTCCGTTACGGGTGTGTTGGGAACGGACCGTGCTTTTGCGGAAGACCCGCAGCTCGTCGAACCGATCCACCGCGTCGCCAACGCGGCCAGCGTTACGTCCAAGCCGATGATCGCCCAGCACCCGCTGGATCGCGCTCTGGAAATGGCCCAGGACGCGCTGACCCACTGCCGCGCCAACGTCAACGACTACACCGCGATCTTGGTCAAACGAGAACGCGTGGGAGACACGCTGGGCGATTATGAATACATGTATGCGAAAGTTCGCAATCGCAAAA
>NZ_ANOG01000586.1 GCF_000346295.1 Rhodopirellula maiorica SM1
CAACGCTTGCACCGTCCATCTCCAACACAGCTCCCCACTCAGATCTGGCTGCCGCCAGCTCTAACCTCCCCAACGGGGAAGTAAAGCGGTTTTACCCGCCGCTGTCACTACATAAAAATAACCCAAGGCTCCGCTAAACCGGAGCCTTGGGTTATTGAGTTTCAATCAGCGTGGATTTCAAAGTTAAGCGTTTTTAGGTTCTTTACGCAATTGGATCCATTCGCTGTGGAATGTGCCTTCCATGTCGGTCCGTTGGTAGGTGTGAGCACCAAAGTAGTCACGTTGGGCTTGCAGCATGTTGGCTGGCAAACGAGCCATGCGGTAGCCGTCGTAGTAGCACAATGCGGTGCTGAACGCAGGGACTGGAATACCGAGGATCGAGGCCGCAGCGACCACGGCACGCCATTTCTCTTGTGCGTTTTCGACGGCTTTCTCAAAGAACGGGTGCAGCAGCAAGTTTTCGAGGTTCGGGTTTTCGTCGAACGCTTCCTTGATGCGATCCAAGAAGACCGCTCGGATGATGCAGCCACCACGCCACAACAGAGCACAGTCGCCGTAGTTGAGGTTCCAATCGTGCTCGGCCGATGCCGCTTGCAATTGCACGAAACCTTGTGCGTAGCTGACGATCTTCGACGCATACAACGCTTGGCGAACCGCTTCGATAAAGGCTTCGCGATCGCCGACCAACTTCATTGCGGCCGCTCGCATCTCTGGATTCGATGCTTCCGAGGGCCCGTTGAGCGTTTCGCTGGCTCGCACGCGAGCTTCCTTCTGGGCGGACAAACCGCGAGCGAACACGGCGGTCGTCACCAACGTGCTGGGCACGCCGAGATCCAAAGCCAATTGACTCATCCATTTCCCGGTTCCCTTGGCACCAGCAATGTCCAAGATCTTGTCGACCAGGTAGCCATCGCCACCTTGGTCGTCTTTGACACTGAAAATGTCTCGGCTGATCTCGATCAAGTAGCTCGACAAGTCGCCTTGGTTCCACTTCTCAAATACGTCGTAAAGCTCGTCGTTAGAGAGTCCACCGACTTCGCGAAGCAGCTGGTAGCCTTCGCAGATCAGTTGCATATCGCCGTATTCGATCCCGTTGTGGACCATTTTGACGTAGTGACCGGCGCCGCGAGGGCCGACCCATTCGCAGCAAGGGATGTCGTTGTTCGGCCCGACTTTGGCCGAGATCGCTTGGAACATCTCTTTGACTTCAGGCCAAGCTGCTTCGCTTCCGCCGGGCATCATGCTTGGGCCCAGTAGTGCACCTTCTTCGCCACCGGAAACACCACAACCGCAGAACAGCAGTCCTGCTTCTTCGACCTTCTTGGTTCGTCGCTCGGTGTCGGCGTAATGTGTATTGCCGCCGTCAATGATGATATCGCCTGGTTCGCACAGCGGAATCAATTGATCGATGATCGCGTCAACGGCGGGGCCTGCCTTGACCAACATCATCAACTTACGAGGCCGTTTGACCGATTTGACAAATTCTTCGATCGTATGAGTGCCGACAAAGTTTTTGTCTTTGGCACGTCCGTTGATCAGCTCGTCGACTTTCTCGGTCGTCCGATTGTAGACGGCGACTTTATAGCCGCGACTTTCGACGTTTAAAGCCAAGTTTTCGCCCATCACTGCTAGTCCGATGAGGCCAAAATCGCAATCGCCGCTCATAATTTTTCCAGAGTTCGAGAAAGTGTCTTGTTGAATGTTTTCGCGGATTTTA
>NZ_ANOG01000587.1 GCF_000346295.1 Rhodopirellula maiorica SM1
CTAAGCGCAACTAGCCAGCGCTAAGCGCAACTAGCCAGCGCTAAGCGCAACTAGCCAGCGCTAAGCGCAACTGAAATCACACTCTCGACACATCATCGATTTCAAAGGTATTGTCATGAGCGACCCCAACCACGACGAAACTTCGTCCGAAGAACCGAAAATCATCGTTGACAGCGACTGGAAAGAACAGGTCGCCAAAGAAAAAGAAGCCGCCAGCGCGAAAGCGGAATCCGAGCCAAACAGCGGCAAGGACGCGTCGGCGGAAGAAAAAAATGACGACAAATCGGTGACCTCCGAGCAAAAGACTCCAGCCGCAGGCGAAGCCCAAAAAGCGGACCAAGAGGCGGCGCTACAGAGCCCACCTCCAGCCTCGTTCGAAGTGCTGATTTCGATGCTCTTCACGCAAGCGATGGCGACACTAGGCCAGATCCCAGATCCAGCCAGCGGGGAAGCGAAGGTCAACAAACCGTTTGCCAAGCATTACATCGACACGATCGATATGCTTGGTGAAAAGACCAAGGGCAACCTCAGCGACGATGAATCCAAAATGCTTTCGGAGGCGCTCCACGCGCTTCGCATGATGTACGTCAACACCAAAGCGACGTCGTAGCGGCACGGCGCAAGCCGCCCGGTTTAGGTAGCGGCACGGCGCAAGCCGTCCGGTTGCGGAAGGCAAAAACGCTCGCCCCAGACGGATCAACTTGCGCCGCACCGCTACAAAACATCAACACCGCTTACATGATGAAAAAAACGGGTTGACTCATCAGAGCCGACCCGTTTTTTGCTTATTCGATTAGAACAACGCGGCTACTCGAGCGTCTGCGTTTCCTTGCCCATTGCCGTCCCCAGCGCTCCCCACAAACCATAAGGACTGGCCATCCCGGGAACGGTGATCCCTACCGTCTGATCACCCGCTTCGATCGAATCGGTGATGAACTTGACCGCACCGTCGCCCATCAACACGTGGGCTCCGCCTTGGTGCCGACTGCTCACCGTATAGGTTCCTTCGCGGCCATCGCTATTGTGCGACATGCAGCTCTCTTTGTTCGGAGGCCGAATGGTGTTGATCGCAGTATACATCGGCAACCCGCACATCCAGCGATGGCCTTTTCGCCATTCATCGACCTTACTGTACTGAAGCTCTGCCGACGCGACGTAGAACTGCGGACGCGCCGGATCAATCGCGTTAGTCGTGCACTTCGGGTGCGTTGGATTGAAATGATTATCACCATTATCGATGAACACCGGCTGCGCAATGATCTCGCGACGACCTGCATCACACACAATCTCGCCGCCCATGATCGTGTTGGACAATCCATCGAGCGTATCGCGGAAACCGGTCACGCGACGCGTCTTGAACATCCCTCGTAAATGCATGTCCGCCGCCGGGTTCACCGTACTGTTTGCATCGTCAACACCTCCGCGGTCGGTCCACGGGATACCATCGCCAATACAGCAGGCGTAGTTGTTACTACCAAATTGCCCTGGCGCTGAAACATACGGATCGCTTGGGCAACGATAGGTTCCGATGGTGGTTCGCCATGGATCATAGCCAGTGTTCCAAGTTTCGGGTCCCATCGCAGGCCAATTCCCATTGACGGTTGACGGGTTACTGATCTGCTCCCACATCGACTGCTGCTCGACAAACGGCAAGATCCCCACCAAGAAGCTGAGGAAATTGACATTGGACCGCGTTCCTGGAGGTGTCGTTCCTCCAGCCTGCTTGGGCAACTGGTTGTAGGCAGCGTGGTAGTTATGCAGCCCAAGGCCAATCTGTTTGACGTTGTTGCTGCACTGCATGCGGCGAGCCGCCTCACGAGCCGCCTGCACCGCAGGAAGCAAAAGCCCAACCAAAACACCAATAATGGCGATCACGACGAGCAATTCAACCAAGGTAAACCCCTGGCGTTTGACGTACATTCTCATAAGACCCCTCAATAAAAAGTGAAAAGCAGGAGGAATCTATCGATCCACCTGACAACCTGACTCGCCATCAGAACAACACATCGCTAACACATCTTGCCACTTCAGCGACATCGAAACTCGCCATTCACCAAACTCGCGAATGCGTCATAAACGGCCACAAACGCGGCACTAAAGACCGCAAGACAGGAGTAAACTCAATTATTACCCAGAAAAGCAGCGGGTTCCAATGAGTTTTCACGCATAAACACTGATGCATTTTACCACCCCCGTTTTCATGCCATGGCAGACCGCGGTTGGCGGCGGAACCGGCTAAATCGCAGCACGCAGTCCCCCCTCGTTGCCCCCCGTCCAGCGACACACCGACTGACTTCAGCCCATATGGACACTGAAAACCAAGCGAAAATCACTGCCATTCATCGCTTCAACCACCGTGTCGAGATCGATACCCGACACCCAGCGACGCAACAGGGAGAACCGTGAATGACGGCACTAAGAAAAGATCGCGGGAAAGGCGATTGCGAATTCCTATTGCTGTCGATCTTGAGCAGACGGAGCGGAATAATGCTCGGCCTGAGCCTTCAACTGCTCGGGGGTCGGAGGTGGCGGTGGCGCAGTGGTCATGTTCGGTGTCTCCTGATTACACCCGAGAACCAACATGGAAATTAGCAACACGCTAACGGGTAACAAAAATGCACTTTTCTTCATCAATCCAACACCAATGAAAGGGGACACAAGGCATAAGGACAGGAACCACGCCAAACTTCATTGAAATTGTTTGCACACAAAACACTTGGCTCAATGAGCGACTGCGCAAAAACAATGAGATATTTTACCGACCGACCCCACATCACCCTGGCACGTGCTAGAACACAATCTTCCTTCTTGCCCGCTGTCCTAGGAAAACGGCCCATGGCCCGCAACGCACGCCAACCGCGAACGGCGGCCCACACCGCTGACTGCGACACAAAACCAACACACAATCGCGGAAAGATCGCGGCACTTTTAATCATCTTCGCCGGGGCCATCCTTGCGGTGATGCTCGCTCGCCAATACCAATTGTTCCAGCTCCACACGATGGTGCAATCCGCACGCGCGGCTCAGGACTGGGACCAAGTCGCTGCCGCAACGAACGTGTGGCTTGACCGGGATCCCGATTCGCCCATGGCTCTGATGTACGCAGCCGAAGCCGCCCAGCACCGGGGCTCCTTCGAACAAGCAATCAACCTGCTATCGCAAATCCCAGTCACCGATCCAGCGGCGGCCCACGCCAAGGTTCAGCAGGCACAACTGTTCCTCGGCCCGCTCAACCGCCCCATGATCGGTGAAACAAAACTCAAAGAAGCAACCACGATCAACTCGCGATCAATCGAAGCCCAACGTGAACTGCTGCGACATTACGGGATCACCGCCCAACGAGCCAAGGCACTCGCGCAAGCACGCCTAGCGATTGAAAACGAAAGCGATTCTCCGGCGACCTACGTCTACCTAATCAGCCTCGATTCGATCGTCTACAGCACGGGCAAAGAGTCCAATGCACGGTGGTTGGAAAGTGGCGAGAACAAGGAATTATTTGAGGTCGCGATGCTGGTCAACGAAGCTCGCACCATCGGCCTCGGCGAATCCGCGGACGCCCTGGTCGACACCAACCAACGACAAGCGGAACTCACCCAACTGGAAAGCCAACTACTTGCTGCACTTGAGCGTTATCCCGAGAACCCTGAACTACTGGCGATTCTGCTAAGCACGTATTCTGACCGTGGCGACGTCCAAAAGGTGGTCAGTTTATTGTCGCAGGTCCCCGCCAGTGCCGCGAATGATGCACGTTTTTTTCGCTATAAAGGCTGGCTACACCGGATGCGGGATGAATTCGCCGAAGCGGAACAGTCGTTTCGCCAAGCGATCGCAAAAGATCCCTATGATTGGAAAAGCCAAACTCAACTTGCCGAGACACTACGACTGCAAAACCGCACGAGCGAAGCAGAAACAGCGCTTGAAATCGCATCCATGGGAACGCAGCTACGCAAATCGATCCTCGGACTCTCTACGATCGAAATCTTACCCGTGAACGTGCTCAAGCAATTGCACCAATACTCGGTCACGATGAACGACCAAAGCGTGGCCGACCAATTGGCAATTCGAATCGAGCAAATTTCCAACGCAGCGACCACCACCACTCCCTAGCGATGGCTGGCTTAGCTTCCTTCTTCCTATCGAGGAACACTCGATTGATCCGCCCTGTTCTCTTACTACTAATTGCGGCACTCATCCCCGCCCTCGGGTGCAAAAACGAGCGACCAAGCAAACCGCTCGATCGACCAAAGGCGTCCGGCACCGTAGCGGCAGACACCCCCAGTGCGGAGAGCAAACTATTTGGCGAAGACCTGAGATCCGCAGACGCCGACTCCGGCTTGCAACCCTCGGACGGATTTCCAACCGCGACTGCTACGGATCGCATCCACTTCACCAATGTGGCGAAACGGCTGGGTCTAAATTTTGTTTACCAAAATGGCGAGACTGGCGAATCGCTGATGGTCGAGGCGGTCGGCGGTGGCGTCGGTGTGCTGGATTTCGACCGAGACGGACATCCTGATTTATTCTTCAGCCAAGGCGGTGATCCGGCGGCGGACACCAGCCCACATCAGCCCGCCGTTTCGCTGTTTCGTAACACATTGCATCGAAGTGCCCCGCAGATCAATGCCTTTGCGGACGTCGCCCATGCCGCGCAGCTTGGGCGATACGGCTACGGACAAGGCGTAACGATCGGCGATTTTAATGCGGATGGGTTCGAGGACGTCTACCTCACCTGCGTCGGCAAAAACACGCTGCTCGCCAACCAAGGCGACGGCACGTTTCGCGATGTCACACCGACCAGCAACACCGGCGACGGCGATCGATGGAGCACCTCGGCCGCCTTTGCCGACCTCAACCGCGACGGATTGCTCGATCTGTACGTTTGTAATTATGTAACCTACGATCCAAAGCATCCGCTGAACTGCCGTAATTCAAAAGGCGAAAACCGCATCTGCCATCCACGTGAAATCCCGCCATGGCCGAACGCCTGCTACATCAACCAAACCGATGGCACGTTTGCAGAGCAAACGGACACTCGCGGATTGGTTGCTGCAGGCGGCAAATCACTTGGCGTTGCCGTCGCCGATTTCAATGCCGACGGCGACCCTGACATCTACGTTGCCAACGACACCACCGCCAATTTCCTGTTTGACAACCAAGGAAACGGTCAGTTTGACGAGCGTGGACTACTGCTCGGATGCGCGTCGAATTACGAAGGGCTGCTGCAAGCCAGCATGGGTTTGGCAGTCGCCGATTTCGACCGAAACGGCTTCCTCGATATCTATGCAACCCACTACTACGAAGAATCCAATACGCTCTACCGCAATCTGGGCAATGCAGGATTCCAGGACATCACCGGGCGTACGGGACTACATACACCGACGCTACAATCGCTTGCGTTTGGAACGGTGATGCAAGATTTTGATTGCGATGGATGGCAAGACCTGTTTGTGACCAACGGGCATGTCGAAAACTATGCTGACAACCCGATCCTAAAAATGCGGCCTCAGTTTTTTCAGTACAACGGATCACGTTGGATTGAAACAAGTGAGCGTGTCGGCAAGTTCTTTGCCGGCAAGTATGTTGGACGAGGCGTTGCCACGCTCGACTTTGACAACGACGGAGACCTGGACATTGCGGTCGTCCACCAAAACACCCCCTCGGCACTACTGCGCAACGATTCGCCGCGAGGACACTGGCTAAAACTCAACCTGATTGGCCGCCAATCGCCTCGCCAAGGAACCGGATGCCGCGTCACGGTCACCGCCGGAGACGTCCAGCACGTGCAAGAATTGGTTGGGGGTGGCAGTTACCTTTCGACCTCCGAGCCGGTACTCGTTTTTGGCCTAGGCGAATTCGATCGCGAGTGCCAAATCGAAGTCCGCTGGCCCAGCGGACTCGTTCAGCAACTCGACAACCTGCGGGTCGACCAAGTGATCACAATCGAAGAAGCCGATGGCATGAACCTACGTGAATGACGCCCCCCAAGGCCACGCTAACCTTGCAACGGCAATAAAAAAACCAGGGTGCACGAGGTGCGCATCCCTAGTTTTTCAATAGGATTCAAATCAAGCAAACGTTGATGCATCGGGAAATAACCGACTCAGCACGAGCCGATCAGGGGATTCCGACTATTGATCAAGCTGCTTGGTTTCTTTTCCGTCTTTGGTTCCGAGGGCTCCCCACAAACCGTAGGGACTCTCTTGCCCGGGGACCGAACCGGTGCGGGGGATGTTCCCCTTGGTTTGGTCGCCCGATTCGATGCTTTCGGTAATGAACTTGACCGCACCATCGGCAAACAACACATGACAGCCGCCTTGATGACGACTTGCCATTGTGTAACTTCCGTCCGATCCGTCGCCGCCCCATAGACAACTTTCCTTGTTGGGTGGACGCACAGTGTTCACGCTGGTGAACATCGGACGACCATCGGCCCAGCGCTTTCCACGTCGTTGATCGCCGGCACCCGTATTGCTGGCGTCCTTGTAGAACTGAGGACGCTGCGGATCGACATTGTCGACGTAACACTGCTGTGGATTGTCAAAGAAGGGATCGCGTTGATCCATTTTCGGTTGGCCAATGATTTCCAGCCGGCCCGCATCGGTGACGATTTCACCCGCCATGATTGTGTTGCTGGTACCGTCAAGAATGTCTCGAAAACCGGTAAAGTAGCGGGTTTCGAACACACCCCGAAGCCGCTGCTTGGCACCTTGGTCGCCAACCGTTCCATCGGCGTTCACACCGCCTGTGTGAGTGGTTTGGAAACAGTCGCCGACACATGCCGAGTAGTTGTTCAGACCGGTCTCGCCAGGAACTCCCACCGTTGGATCACTAGGACAACGGTACGACCCGACGGTGGTTCGCCAGGGGTCATAGCCTTTATCCCAAGGCACAGGGCCCATCGCCGGATAACTCCCCAGCGGGTTCGCGATCTGCTCATACAGAGCTTGCTGTTCGATAAACGGCAGCACCGGAATCAACCAACTGAGGATCTTGGCATTATTGACGGGACCACCATGGGTGCCTCCCGATTGCATCGGCAACTTGTTATACGCCGCATGGTAGTTATGCAGCCCCAAGCCAATTTGCTTGACGTTGTTACTGCACTGCATGCGGCGAGCCGCCTCGCGAGCCGCCTGCACTGCGGGAAGCAGCAAACCGACCAAAACGCCAATGATTGCAATCACGACGAGCAGCTCTACTAACGTGAAGCCGCGCTGGCTTCGCTTGAAATGAATCATCTTACTTACTCCGAAAAAAGAAAAGAACAAAAACCAACGTCATTCGCTTGGTAGATAACGCGATGTTTTGTGAGTGAGCGGAATTTTGAAATGGAAGGACGAAAACAGGACGACGAAGCTTCACACGTCCTAGCGATACTGTTTGTCTCGCTGCTCCATCTCTTTCTGCGATTCCATGTAAGCCTTTTGCTGCGCCGCCATTTCCTCGGGCGTCTGAACATTCGTGGGCGGAGCCGAGACCGTATTGGCCGTTGACCCTCCGCAGCCGACGACGAATGGGGCCACCAAAAACAATGCAGCCAAGACAATTGATCTTTCACGCACCTCAATTGAGATATTTTTCATTATCAAGGAATCCAATTAAATGATAGACGTGTCGCACAGCGTCAAACGGCATACCGAAGAGCCTGTGGTGTCGCTGGAATCAGCAAACGAAAAAGACATGCAACCGACACATCAAGAAAAACACGGCCGCATGTGACCAAGTTTACATATTCCTTCGGTCTGTCAGCATAGAAAAATTGGCGCAACCACGATTTTGCGTTGAAAATTTTACCGAAAGAAAAATACGGGACGCAAAACTTCTGCAACCAGAAGAAATACGCCTCCAGTGCCACAAACATCGCCTAAAGAAACAGAAAACGGCACTAACCGCAGCTGAACTCGGACGTAACATACAGGACCAGGCGAAGCCAAGAATCGGAAGCCGCCGAGAACGAAGATCGAAACATGAGTTTTTTCACCTACCGGCCTCACTATTTCACGCGTGGGGCGATTCACGCTAGGGCTGGAGCAATTGAAATGCTTCGCCACTGCCTTCGCAGAGAACGTACTCGCCGCCTTGGCGTAGCGGTCCAAATTCCTCGCGAGTTCCACTGGGCCAAAGCACGCTAACTCGCTCGACTGCGGATGACGCAGCGAGCCCAAAACGGACACAACGCTCACTCGCACATTGATATCCATTGCCAGCGAAAAGTT
>NZ_ANOG01000588.1 GCF_000346295.1 Rhodopirellula maiorica SM1
AACGTAACTGTTTGAGCTGCAAACATCGCGCCCGATCCAGAGCGGGGAATCCCTAAATCACAACTGGGGAAATCCTCCATCTTTCGTGTCGTGTCATTGCATCCGATGAATTAGGGCAGCCTCGTCAAGCCGTGGCAGCGATCTTCGGTTTGAAGCCGAGGCGGTTCGGCTCCGCTGCTGTTTGAAGTTTTTTTGCAATCGCTCTTTGTGACGAATCGACCTGCTTGGTTTTCGACCAGTTTGACGGCGAGCGATGGCACATTTGTTGCGTCTTGAGCACTTCGTCAATCTGTTCGTCATCCCCATCTTCCACCAACAGAGCAAGAAAAATGAAAGCGGTCGTATTTCACGGTGTCGGAGACATTCGATTGGACAATGTCGATGCCCCAAAATTGCAAGATCCTACTGATGCGATCGTTCGGTTGACGTCCAGTGCGATCTGTGGGACCGATCTTCACTTTGTTCGTGGAACGGTTCCAGGGATGAAACCAGGAACAATTTTGGGGCACGAAGGGGTAGGGATCGTCGAGGAAGTCGGCGACCAAGTTCGGAATTTCTCTGTTGGCGATCGCGTCGTCATCCCATCGACGATCGCTTGCGGCAGTTGCGCTTACTGCCGAACCGGGTACTTCGCTCAATGTGATTGCGCCAACCCTAATGGCAGCGATGCGGGAACCTGTTTCTTTGGCGGTCCCGAGATGACCGGGCCTGTCCATGGATTGCAGGCCGAGTATGCTCGCATTCCGTTTGCCAACGTGGGATTGGTTCGTCTTCCCGACGGGGTTACCGACGAGGAAGCGATTCTCATCTCTGACATCTTTCCAACCGGCTATTTCGGGGCCGATCTGGCCGAGATCACTCCCGGAGACACCGTCGCGGTGTTTGGCTGTGGGCCAGTCGGGTTGTTTTCTATTATCAGCGCTCACCTGCTAGGGGCCGGCCGCGTGCTTGCCGTCGACCGAGTGGAAAGTCGTTTGCAGCTTGCGCGAAAACATGGGGCCGAGGTGATCAATTTCGAAAAGGAACCCCCGGTGGAAACGATCAAACAATTGACCGCCGGGATCGGTGTTGATCGCGTGATTGATGCCGTGGGGGTCGATGCGGAAATGCCTCGCTCGGGACCTGCGGCCGATGACGCCAAGGCGATGCAGCCCCAGTTTCAGCAAGAGCGAGAAGGGGTTGCACCGGAAACCAATCCCGATGGCGACTTGTGGCAACCCGGACATGCCCCATCGCAAGTTCTACGCTGGGCAACCGAGGCGTTGTGCAAAGCAGGGACGCTTTCGATCATCGGCGTCTATCCACCTAATGCAACGACGTTTCCGATCGGCATGGCGATGAACAAGAACTTGACCATGAACATGGGAAATTGCAATCACCGCAAATACATTCCCAAATTGGTCGGGATGGTCAATCGTGGCGAGCTTCAACCGACAGGCGTGTTGACGCAAACGCAGCCCATCGTGTCGGCGATCGAAGCCTACAAAACGTTTGATCAACGCCAAGCCGGATGGATGAAGGTCGAACTTGATCCGGCTGGCTAGCCAGCGCCACCGATATGCGGCAGTGGCGTTGTTGTCGTCATCAGAGTCGCCGCAGCGAATACACCATTCTGTTTAGTCTGTTTAGGAGGCTTGGTAACGCTGTTTGTAGCGAACGACCGCGTCGTTGATGACCGCGTACGCGGTCTCGGCGTCTTCGAAGTCTTCGACCTCGACGCTTTTGTTTTCTAGGATTTTGTAGTCAAGAAAAAAACGGCGAACCATTTCCAAGCGATGCGAAGGCAAGGATTGCAGGTCGTCAAACCCATTGAATTCGGCATCCGACAGTGCCACCCCGATGATCTTGTGGTCGCGTTTTCCTTCGTCGATCATCGTCATCATGCCGATCGGTTTCGCAGCCATCAACGACAGCGGGACCACCGGTTCTTGGCACAAGACCATGATGTCAAGCGGATCGTCATCGTCGGCAAATGTTTGCGGGATGAAGCCATAGTTGGCCGGGTAGTGAACCGCAGAAAACAGAACCCGATCGACCGTCAGCAGCCCCGTTTGTTTGTCGAGTTCATATTTAACTTTACCGCCGCGTGGAATCTCGATGATGGCGTTGACGGTGTTTGGCACATCATCACCAGGCCCCACACCATGCCAAGGATGAACGGTTGGTTGTGGTGGCGATGTCATGCTCCGAGACCTTCAAAATGTCCATGTTGGATTAGTAGCCGTGCCATCTGCAGTTCTTCCCGCGCAGGGATGAACGCCAAGGTCACGCCGTCACGGTTCAGACGCGTCGGAATGGTCAATTCGTCGCTTCGATCATTGGCTTGGGGATCCAAGTGGATATTAAAACAGTCCAGTTGATCGAGAAGGTGTTTGCGGAATTGCGGCGAATCTTTTACCAACGCCCCTGAGATCAGCACAGCGTCGCAGCCGCCCAACGTGGCGATCGAGGCACCGATCGATTCGCGTACTCGCGCGGCATACATTTCGATCGCCAACGTTGCATTAGGGTCACCTGATTGCAACGCAGGTAATATGTCGCGAGTGTCGCTGCTGATCCCCGAAACGCCCTTGAGTCCGCTGTCTTGGTTGAGCAATCGTTCCACTTCGTCCACGTCGCGGCCTTCGCGTAGGAGCTGAAAAACGATCGCAGGGTCCAGGCTGCCACAGCGTGAACTCATCATCAAACCATCCAGCGGCGTCATTCCCATCGTGGTTGCCACACTCTTGCCGCGATGAACTGCACACGCGCTCGCACCGCCACCGAAATGTAACGAGATCACGCGGTCGGTTGCTCCGTCGTGCTCGACACTGGCTGGGGAATGGTGGAAAGATTGGCTGACGTATTGATGTGCAATCCCGTGAAAACCATAGCGGCGATACTTTTGTCTGAGCCCGTCTGGTAACGCAAAGTATCGCTGGGGTTCGGGCATCGTTCGATGGAAATGAGTGTCGAACACGGCGTACACGGGGCAGCCGATTCGCTGTTTTACCGATTGCAATACCGCAATCGCGGTCGGCAGATGTAGCGGTGCGAGATGCGTGATTTGACTTAGTTTTTCGATCGTCTGATCATCGACCCGAGTCGGTTCGATGAATTCGTCGCCTCCGTGAACGACGCGAACGCCAACGGCTTCGAGTCGCTCGGGATCTCTTTCATCCAGCACGTTTTCGGCGGCTTGGCGAACGGCATCGGCGCCCTTGATGCGGTCGACCATGCCACCACCGATGTCGCGACATCCATTTCGCGGATCAAATAAACGATACCGAAGCGTCCCGCTGCCGGGATTGAAACACAGGATGCTCATTGCAGCGTCCATTGGGTGAATGCGTCAATGTCTTTGCCATGTTCCTCGGCGAAATTTAGCCACGCTTGCCGCTGGTCCGAGTACTTCGCTCGCAGATCCGAGATATCTCGGTCTAAATCGTCCCTGCGTTCGCTGACGGCGTTCAAGATCTGGTCTAACAAACTGAATCGATCGATTTGGTGACGGCAAGCAGCGTCAATGGCGTGGTCGTCGTCCCTTCTTCGCGATAACCATTAATTCGAAAGCGATGATGCTGGGCCGATTCCAAAGCAATTGTTTGATACGCCGACGGGTAGCCGTGAAAGTTGAAGATAACAGGGCAATCGACGCCGAAGTAATCGACAAATTTTTGTTCATTGAGTCCGTGCGGGTGAAAGGAATCCAATTCCAAAATCAGCAGGTCGGTGACGTTGACCAAGCGCAGCCGCAGTGAGGGCAAGTCGCGGGACAGCAGACGCGCCGCCATCACCGCCTCGGCTGTGGGGTAGACGCCGGCGCAGGCGAGCACCGCGTCGGGTTGATCGGATGGGGATCGCGACTCGTTAGAGGCCCAGTCCCAGATCGATAGGCCTCGCTCGCAATGCTTCGCCGCTTCATCCGCACTCAAGTACTGAGGCATCGGCTGTTTCGACGCGACAATCAAATTGATCTTGTCGGTGCTGCGCAGACAATGGTCCATCGTGGAAAGCAGACAATTGGTGTCGGGCGGTAAATAGATGCGAACGTTCTCGGCTTTTTTGTTTAGCAGCGTGTTGATAAATCCAGGCATCTGATGCGAGTATCCATTGTGGTCTTGTCGCCACCCTTCGCTGCTGAGCAGATAGTTCAGTGAAGAGACCGGTTTTCGCCACTCGATCTCGCCCGATCGTTTCAGAAACTTGGCGTATTGCCCCATCATGCTGTCGACGATCGACACGAACGCTTCATAACAAGGAAACAATCCGTGACGGCCGGTCAGCAAATAGCCTTGTAACCACCCTTGGCAAGTATGTTCCGATAGAATCTCCATCACCGATCCTGACGTTGAAACGTGTTCATCGTGATCGGCAACGGGCCACATGAATTGTCGATCGGTGGCGTCGAACACGGCGCTGAGCCGATTGGAATCCATTTCATCGGGGCATACGATTCGGTAACGACCGCGATTGGCTTGGACGACCTGCTTTAGGAATTCGCCACATGTCTTGGTGTCGCTGGCGGTAATCTGTCCTCGGCTTTTTGGATCGATGTCGACTGCTAAATCACGCCATGGCGGACATTGCAGCGGTTGACGGCGCTGGCCACCGGCAGCGTGCGGATTCATCCCCATCCGGGAAACGCCTGTGGGCGCGACTTCGATCCAATCGCCACGCACGCAGCCGGATTCATCAAATAGATCTTCGGGTTGATACGAGCGTAGCCAACGCTGAAGCGTTTGCAGATGTTCCGGATTGGATTGAGGATCCGGGATCGGAACTTGATGAGCCCGATAGGAACCTTCTAGCGGCTTGCCATCAAGGGAATCGACAACGCTCCATCCCTTTGGCGATTTCAAAATGATCATCGGCCATCGCGGGCGTTCCGGGGTGGAGGCGTTTCGTATCGCGGTGATTTGTTCAAACGCCGTATCGAGCGTGTCTCGCATCGCTTGATGTGCCGCGACGAGCGAGTCATCGTGGTTGATGTTGACGAACAAGGGATGATAGCCGAACCCGCGAAACAGTGATTCCAATTCGCTGTCGCTCATCGCCCCATACAACGTGCGGCTGGCGATTTTGTATTGATTCAAATGTAAAATCGGCAGCACGCTGCCATCGCGATGCGGATTAAGAAACTTGATCGAATGCCAAGCCGTGGCCGTGGGGCCTGTTTCCGCTTCGCCATCGCCCACGATACAGGCGACCAGCAGTTGAGGATTGTCTAGCGCCGCGCCGAAGGCGGTCGCCAGTGCGTAACCTAGTTCACCGCCTTCGTGAATGGTCCCCGGTGTGGCGGGCGTCAGATGGCTTGGAAACCCGCCTGGCCATGAAAAACTGCGGACCAGATGACGCAATCCGTCGCCGTCTCGCTGGTATCCCTCGTGACGCTCGCCAAGCGAGCCTTCGAGAAACAGGTTGGCCAGATTGGCGGGGGCTCCGTGGCCCGGTCCGGTGACCAACAACACCGAAACGTCCTGCGCAAGGATCAAACGATTGAGGTGTGCGTACACGAGATTGATGCCGGGGACGGTTCCCCAGTGCCCGAGCAATCGCGGCTTGATGTGCTCGGGTTTCAGCGGTTCGCGAAGCAATACATTCTCACGCAGATAGATCTGGGCCGCCGCCAAGTAATTGGCGGCTTGCCAATAGCGAACGATCTGCTCGGTGCGGATTTTGTCGGATTTTGCAACTGAATCTTCTATGGTTGTCATGAGATCACACCGGGGTTTTTCCGCCGGTGCAACCAAAGACTTCGGCGGTGACGTAGCTGGCTGCGGGGCTTGCCAGCCAGACATACAGAGGCGCTAATTCGACAGGCTGTGCCGGACGTTGAAACAAAGTATTCGCTCCGAAGTTCTCAATGTTTTCCTCGGGCATGGTGCCGGGGATCAGCGGCGTCCATACCGGGCCGGGGGCCACTGCATTGACGCGGACGCCGTGTTCGATCGCCAATTTCGCCAATCCTTTGGTCATCCCCAGCAGCGCCGATTTGGTGGCCGAATAGGGCAGCAGTGACGGCGAAGGATTGTAGCCTTGGATCGATGCCGTATTGATAATACTGCCGCCAGCGGGCATGCGATTCAGTGCGGCGCGGCAGAGCCAAAACGTGGCGTACACATTGGTTTTGAAGATGCGGTCAAAGGTCTCTGTCGACCAATCGTCGATGTCATCGCGAGTTTGTTGGTAACCCGCGTTATTGACCAACAGATCAATTGTCCCGAGTTCATCCACCGTCTTGTCGATCAATTGCTGACAAAAACTCTCGTCGCGAAGGTCACCGGGAAGCACTGCCGCCTTGACGCCAGCGTCGCGAACAAGTTCGGCCGTTCGCTCGGCATCTTCGTTTTCGGACAAGAAATTGATCGCGACGTTGGCGCCTTCGCGAGCGTATGCGAGTGCTACCGCACGGCCGATTCCGCTGTCGCTGCCGGTCACCAAAGCCGACAGTCCTTTTAGTTTTCCCGATCCCTCGTAGCTCTGTTCGCCGTGATCGGGTTGAGGCTGCATCTGAGATGTCTTGCCCGGCATCTCGATCGGGGATTGGTCCTTGAACGGCGGTGTGGCATGCGCCTGGCGTGGGTCGACGAGTTGAATACGCTCAGCATTAGCAATGGACATTAAATCACCTCAATGATTTTACGTAATACGGATGTCGGAACTAAACACCACGCATCGAATTCGAAATGAAATCGCCATGGGACCGGTCTAGCGGAATTGGTATTCGGGGTTAGTTCGGTCGAAATCGGCGTCGGTCAATCCCACGTTCAGTTTCAGGTCACAGTACAGATACCGCTCCATCAAAACGGGTTCTTCCGATTCATCCTCGGGCCAATCGAATGCTTCGAACAGGATCGGCAATCGTAGTTCGTTGTCGACATAGACCTTGGCGATATGAAACGGCAGCTGTTCTTGGCGAACCGGATGCACGACTTCGAAGTACTGGCATTTGCGTCCGTTGATTTCGACGTTCGGGCGACTCTTCACTAACACGTGTTCGACCGACAACTCGGCATTACCAACGTCGACTAATCGCTCGAGCAGTCGTCGGATGCCGAATTCGTCAATGGTGTACCGGTTGCCTTGCATCGCTAGTACGCTTGATGGCTCGATCATCGCGGTCATGAACCCGAGAACCTTGCCACCTTTGCGGACAAGCATTCGCCCATCGTTGGCATGGCTGTCCCATAAAACTTCGCGTCCGTGCATTGATTTAGGCGATTGAAATTTGATGTAGATGTTTGTGGACACATCGTCATTTTCGTCTTCGGGATAGGTATGCCGCACTTTGGCTTGGCAGCGTTTCGTAGGCCCGAGTCGTCCGTCGATACGCTCTTGTGCCAAGAATGTGCAGGTGTAGTCGCGGACCTGTTGGCGGCATCGATCCAAGCTAGCTTGGGCTTGTTGGACGAGCCTTTTGAGTTCCTGTTGATGTGCGGTGAGTTTCTCGGTTTCGGAGATTACCGGGTCGGGAGCGATCCGCAGCGACGCGTCGTCCACGCTAAGACGCGGGGGGCTCACGCGATCGGCGGTATTGGCAGAGGCTAGGATTTCATCCGCAACCGAGCGAGTCGATGCGGGAATCAACAGTGCGACGACTAGTGGCACAGCAAGCAGGCAATCTCGTTTCATCGTCATATTTCCAAGTTGAAAGAACAGCAAATTCAAGCGGTAGCAAAACAAAGCAGTCAGGTCTGGCAATGTGTCTGGCAGGGGCATCTCGCATCGGTGCTCTTGCCGGTTCTTCTTCACAACGGTTGGTTCGCCGCGAATACGGCGAACCAACCAAAATACAATCCTTGCACCTCAATCGATGCAATCAACGGCCTTCACCCCGGATTACCACCACACGCCGAAGTTACCGATGCGGACGCCGCCATCTCCGATTCCGTAACCGCGACCAAAGTTGCCGTAGTAAGGTCGACCCTGGTATCGGTAATACGAGTTGCCGTAACGTGGGCTGCGATACAGCGGCGAGCGATACCCGCTGCGATATCGATTTCGCCAATCGTAACGATCGCGGTCCCAATCACGATTGCGATCCCAGCGGCCGTCATGATCCCGTCCGCGATTCCAATCGCCATCCCAACCACGTTGGACGACCAACATCACGCCGTTTTCGTCCGTCACAGTGGACGATTGCGAGACGTCATCCCGCGTGCTCAATTCTTGCACTTGTCGCTCTAAATCACGAATTCGCCGACGCATCTGGTCGAGCGTTTCGTCCATCAGCGACGACGCGTCATCTTGCTGAGTTCGCTCGCGAAAATTGCCATGGATCGGCTGGGTCGCTTGGCGAATGAATCGCATCGGAGCTTCGTCGCGGTCCCCCAGTGTCACACTGATCTGTTTCTGATCTCCGTCTCGCTTGACCGTCAATTGCAACTTGGTGCCAGGGCCTTTGTCTTCGACACTGCTGGCGAACGTTTGCGCATCGCTGACGGCTCGTTTGTCACATTTGACGATGATGTCGCCACTTCGCAGTCCCGCATCGGCCGCGGGACTTTCGGGCATTACACGTTCCACTCTCACACCTTGGCCCTCTTCGGTGGGCGATAGCATGACGCCGAGCCAAGCGCCGTGACTGGCCGGTGGTTGATCTGCTTTGGAAGCCAGCTGTACCTCACGCTGAGTCGTTTGTCCTTCACGCCAAACGGTGACGTTTGCCTTTTCGCCTCCCTTGAGCCGCTTGATCGCTTCCATCAACTGTTTGGGCGTCGAGACCTCGGTGTCATTAACCGCAAGGATGTAGTCGCCATGGGAGATTCCCGCATCGGCTGCCGGACTTCCCAAAATCGTGTCCAGCACGCACACTCCGTCGCCGGGGCACGATCCGGCAATGACGCCAAGTTCTGCCGACTCGTCAGCCGCATGTTCGCTAGACGCCATGGCTGATTTCGGATCAGTTTGGTTGCCAACGTTTCTGTTTTCTTGCCCCAT
>NZ_ANOG01000589.1 GCF_000346295.1 Rhodopirellula maiorica SM1
GTCGGTAAGGCGATCGCCGCCCGCACTGGCAATGATCGAAGCAACGGATTGGCCGGCATTATCCGTTTGGTATTTGGTGATCGTTGACAGCGTCATCGAACCCGAGCTATCGAGGACCGGTGCATCGTTGACCGCCGTGATGTCGATGTTGACTGTACCCAGATCGACATCACCGCCACCGCCGCTGCCCGAATTGCCATTGTCATTGATCTTGACGTTGAGCGTGTCGACATCCCCGCCGTTCAGATTCGTGGTGGAGTGCAGGTACTTGATATTGCTGGCGGTATCAATGTAGGCGTTCAGATTCGCCAAAGTCCCGGTCAACGTCAACGTTCCGGTTCCGCTGCCACCGATCGTGACACCGCCACCGCTGGTCGCCGTCAAATTGCCACTGGTGGACGTCGTTAGCGTCACGGTCAGATTGCCATCGCCATGATCAACGTCGTTGAGATTGATTTGTGACAAATCCACATCGCTGCTGGTGTCTTCGGTTACCGTGATATCGCTTGGCAGCGAACCATCGTTGGTCGGATCATCGTTGACTGCATTGACGGTGATGACCACGCTTTGCGAATCAGTCAAGCCACCGGCGTCAGTGGCGACGACCGACAGCGTATCGCTTCCGGTGTAGTGAAGATCGCCAAGATACTCAAGCGTAGCAAGAGTCGCATTGATATCGGCCTGCGTGCCGGAGATCGTCATTGAGGCGGACGAGTTTGATCCCGCCGAAAATGATGCCGAACCTTGCAGTGTGACATCCAGCGTGCCCTGAGTAACGCTAAGTTGGACCGAAGTTACGTTTGAATCGGCGTCGCCGACCGAAATTCCATTAATCGCGTGTGTGCTGTCTTCACTAGCAGCTTGCGATCCTGGGACCGATAACGTCGGCGCGACGTTGATATCCAATACGTTGCCGAATTCGGATGTCCCCACGGCGGATAGGGTCGCCGTCGCGGTGATTTTGTCAGTATCGATCACGCCTGCGACCGTCAACGTGCCGCTGAAATTACCGTTGGCGTCGGCGGTCAAAGTGCCTAGCAGTGTTTTGCCGGATCCATTGTCGGCAATGAAAAATTCGACCTCCGCATTGGCAAACGTCGATTGGTTTGCCGCGCTGCCGACATATCCCGACAACGTCAATTCTGTACCAACGAGATTGGCATGCGTTAACACCGGATGATCCATTCCTTGACCAGGATCACTCGCCGAGGTCGTGCCATCATTGGCGGTCGCACCATCGTTTCCGAGATCGATACCCAAACCGGTATTGGCGAAAATCGAGTTGCCCAGAATCACGTTTCCAGCGGCGGTGCTGAGATTTAATATTCCGTGGCTACCGCTGTCGGTGATCACATTTCCTTGTCCCTCCGTCGTGCCTCCGATGGTCGTGTTGGCGACGTTGCTGAGTATGAAAATGCCGGAACCCGAGTTTCCGATCGACGCATCACCAGCGGCATTCAAACCGATGGCGTTACCTTGAATGCTCGTTCCGGTTGTCGAGGATCCCGATAGATAGATCCCGTCGCCACTGTTTCCTGAGATCACATTTCGAGCGGCCGCCGTCGATCCGCCGATTACATTGTTGGCCGAGCTCAGCACGTGGATGCCGCGACTATTCCCCAAGGCGGCGGTCCCCGCGGCATTGAGTCCAATGATGTTTCCTGCAACAAGATTGTTGCTCGCGCTTAAGTACACCCCATGGCCGGTGTTGCCGGAAATGACGTTGCCGGCACCGGCGATCGAGCCGCCGATTGTGTTGTTGGTGGCACTGGCGGCAATATTGACACCAGCTGTCGAATTGGCGATGGCGGCATCGCCGGCGGCATTCGTGCCGATGTAATTTCCTTGGACTTTGTTGCCGGTGGACGCCGATCCGCTGATATAGACGCCGTTGGCTGTGTTGCCCGAGATGACGTTCCGCTCGTTTGCAGTTGTTCCGCCGATCGTGTTGTTGGCGGATTGATAAATGTAAACCCCGGTACCGTTGGCGACTGCTGCGGTTCCTGCGGCGTTTAATCCGACATAGTTCCCTGTGACGATATTGCCGTCGCTGGCAATGTAGACGCCGGTGTTGGAATTGCCTGAGATCACGTTGCCGGCGCCCGCAGCACTGCCGCCGATAGTGATTCCGGTTGCATTGGTGGTCAGTCCGATGCCTTTGATCAAGTTGGCGATCCCGGCATCCCCGGCGGCGTTCGTGCCGATGTAATTGCCTTCGATCCGCGTCCCGGCCGAAGACGCACCGGTTACCAAAACGCCATCGATGCTGTTGCCCGAGATCACATTGCCCGCACCTGAGGCAGTGCCACCTATCAAGGTGTTTGCTGCATTTACAAGATACACACCGCGAGTATTTGAGATCGCGGCGTCTCCAGCGGCGTTCAGCCCGATAATGTTGCCGGCGACGATATTGTCCGAACTGCTGATGTAAACACCGGCGGTTGAATTTCCTGAGAAGACGTTGCGATCACCGATGGCCGAGCCACCGATCGTATTATTGTTCGCTCCGTTGGTAATGTTGACGCCATAGATATTGCCTTGCCCGCTGCTACCGCTGACGTCGGTGCCAATGAAATTACCGGTGATCGTATTGTTGTCGCTGTTGTTGATTTCGATGCCGGATCCGCTAAAGCGATTGATCACCAGCCCTCGAATCGTACTGCCATCGGATCCGGCAATTAACCGGATCCCCGATCCACCAGCATCGGTTCCATTCAGTTCGATTTGCAATACCGCGTTACTGCCAGCCGATGCCGAATTCACGCTCGATCCCGATTGCGTGTAGCCGTCGATCGTGATCGCGTCGGTGATACTCGGCAGCACACTCAATAAATCGATCGTGTGAACACCGACTCCGGCGATATTGAATCCGATCGTATCCATGCCGGCGGTATTGTTTGCGGCAATGATCGCTTCGCGCAGACTGATCTCGTCATCGGAGCCTTTATTTGCGTTCAGCCATTCGATGTCGTAGCTCGCACCGACCAAGATGCCGCTGTCGTTGTTGTCCACGTCGGTCGTGACGACTAAAACGTTGGACACATCGGTGACGGTAACGGTGATCGTTTGCGAGTCGGTGAGCGTGCCATCGGACACTTGGACGATGACTTCGTAGATATTGTCGCCTCCCGCATCACCGGGATTCTCAAAGTCGGGAGCAGCGATGAACGTCAACGCCCCCGTAGAATCATCGATGCTGAACAAGGCTGCGTCGGCACCACCCGCTTTTGAATACGTCAACGTTTGCGCGGGCACATCAATATCGCTCGCCGTGACGGTGGTGACGGTGGTGTCATTCTCTTGGACATTGATGTTGGCGGTCGCTCCGCCCCCATCGCTGGTGATCTCCGGCGCATCGTTGACATTGGTGATATCGACGTTGACGCTGCCGAGATTGACGTCGCTGCCGCCGCCAGTACCGGTATTGCCGTTGTCGTTGACATAGACCGTAATCGTGTCGGCATCGTCGCCTGCTTGATCCGCGACCGAGTGCAGATATTGGATGTTACTGGCAGTGTCGAGGTAGGTGTTTAGATCCGCCAGCGTTCCGGTCAACGTCAACGTGCCGCTGCCACTGCCCCCGATCGAGACTCCGCCACCGCTAATCGCCGACAAGTTCCCGCCGGTCGATGTGACTAGCTTTACGGTTAGAGCGCCGCCATCATGATCGGCATCGCTTAGATCGATCTGTGACAGATCGACGTCGCTACTGACGTCCTCGGTAACGGTGATATCGCTTGGCAAGCCAGCGGGGTTGGTGGGGGCATCGTTGGTTGCCGTGATGTTGACCGTCATCACGTCGGTGACGTAAAAGCTGCTTCCGAAACCTTGGCCCCCTGCGTTTCCATCGGCGAAATACCAAAGCAACTCAACCGACGCGTCGGGGGTGTCACTGTTGTTGGTATACGTCATTTGACGCAGAACGTTGTTGATATCGGTTTGATCCGGTATCTCGCCATTGGCATCGGTAAAGGTGATCAAGACAAGTCCCGCCGTTCGGGTGTCAACCGATGCGATGATTTGGCCGTTTTTGTACATCGAGTCTGCAGAAACGCTCAGCCCATTTCCATCACTAAAGCCGAACACGTCGTCTGCGTTGGCTCCTTCGCGGCGAATCAAGCCGATCGCTGCCCCGCTAAAGTTTCCAAGAGTGCTGAGTTCTTGGTCGAAAACACTGATGCTGTCGTCCAAGACAATCGCCGCTGCGCCTTCGACATAAGTTGGATTGGCATCGGCCAAATTGGCGGTTGGCGCAAAGTTCGTGTCCAGACTGCCGTCGGCGTTGTACTGGTTCAGCAAGAAACCGTTGCTTTGCATGTTGCCTGCAAGAGAAATACCGCCGCCGGAGAGCAGTTGCACGCTGTAGCCGTACTCTTGGGTGCCATTGACCACGGTGATGACGGTGCCCACCGAGTTGAAACTGGTATCCAGACTGCCGTCGGCGTTGTATTGCTGCAGCATCACGTCGTTGCTGCCCATCAAGTCGGTGCTTCCCGCGACGACAATGCGCTGCGTCGCCGTAATCGCAACACTATAGGCGTGTTCGGTGCCGCCTAGGTCCGATGTTTGCAACCCATCGCTATCAAACGACGTATCGAGCGATCCATCGCTGTTGTAGCGTGCGATGGCAAAGTCCAGATTAGCCGTTCCGGCGGCAACAATTTTGCCATCGGATTGCTGAGCCAGCCCGCTGATTCGTTCGTCACCGATTCCAAAATCGGTTGTTAACAATCCGTCGGTGTCAAAGGTGGTGTCCAGCACGCCTGAGGAAGTTAGACGCGCCAAGGCAAATTGGTTGTTGCTTTTTCCGCCCAGTACGATCTTGCCGTCTGTCTGGATGATCAGGGCGCTAGCGACATCGTCAGAGCTGACTGCAAAATCAATCTCGACTTTGCCGTCACTGCTAAAGGTGGTGTCGAGCGAACCATCGGTGTTGTAACGCACCACGGAAAAGTTATTGCCACCGGCATCGGTAGTACCGGCGGCGACGATTTTACCATCGCTTTGGATCGCCAGTTCGGCGGCGGAATCGATTCCATTGACGTCGGTAATCGCGTAGCCGTCGCCATCAAAACTGGTGTCCAGCACGCCGGCGGTGGTAAAGCGAGCGACGAGCAGGTCGTTATCCGACGAGCCCAAGACGACGATTTTGCCGTCGGATTGTAGTGCAACGTCCACGCCAAGCTCGCTTCCGCCCGCATCAAGCGTCACGATTCCATCACCACCGCCAAACGTCAAGTCGAGCTCGCCATTGGTGTCGAAACGGACGACGGTAATGTCGTTGTCGGCAAACGACGATGAACCAACCATCACGATCTTGCCGTCAATCTGGACGACGCTACTGAATCCGAGATCGAACAGACTGTCGGGAATCGGCACCGTCGTGCTGCCGTCGCCATCGCTACCGAACACCGGAGCATCGTTTAGCGGGATCACGTCAATCGTGACGGTATCGACCGATCGCAAGTTGTCCGCCGCTAGATTCGCGATTTCGTCCGCTGAAAGAGTGCGGTTGTAGATACGTGCTTCGTCGATGGATCCGTCAAAGTCGTAGTTCGTCGATCCATTGGCGTGGTATCCGATCGTGGTTTTGCCCGCACCATCGTAGACAATACTGGACGTCGAGTTGCTTTGCGCGACGCGTTGGCCATCGATGTAAAGCTGTTGGACATTGTTCGCATCGTCGAATGTAAAGGCGACGTGATGCCAACCTGTGCCCGCGATAAACCGGCCTGAGTCGATAGAGACCCAAGAGCTACCGTCATAAAATCGCCCCGTCACGCCGTTGCCGGTTTCATCGAGCCGCAGTATCAGCGAATCTGCGATGCTGATCACTTCGGATCCTTGTGATCCACTGACATCCAGATTCACCCACGCCGCGAGTGTCGCATCGGGCGAGCTGCCCAAGGTTCCGGCGATTTCGACTCCGTCACCGCTGCCATCCAGATTCAGCACGGTGCCGCGATCGGGATCGACCACTGTTGCCGCGTTCCCCTGCAGGACGCCATCATGTGATGTTCCGGCACTATCATCGCGAGCGTCACCGGAATCAAAACTATAGTGCCCCGCCAAATCAGCGATCGACGAGGTCGTCATCTGCAGATCAACGGCACCGCTAAAGTGAGCGTCGGGTCGGAACACCATCCCGTCAAATGCTGCGTTCAAGTCCGACTCGGTCCCTTGGATCACCATCGCATCGCTCGCATCCGCGCCGCTCAGGATCGTTAGACCTGTGGTTTGCGATAGTGTCAGAACACCACCGGTGACTGACAACGAGACTTGCAATCGATGGTTGCTAGGGCCGCCATCGCTAACCGTGACTGCGTTTCCGTTTGCGGAGCTAAAGACGAGCGGGTAGTCTTCGGCCACCGTCTGCGTACCGGGAACCGATTGTTCCGCTTCGCCGCTGATGTTTTTGACTAGGACATCAAAAGTCTTGTCGTAGCTATGCCCGGTGGCGGCCGTCACTCGCACGGTGACACTGTGGGTGGTATCGCTTTCGGTATCGAGCAGCGAAGAATCGGCAACGGTGATTTGGCCATTGTCAGCATCGATCGCGAATGCACCCGAGCTGGTCTGAGATGCGATCGAGTAGCTGATCTCGTTCGTTTGATCGAGCACGTCGTCGGCATCCCACTGGATCACGTAGCCAAAACTGGATGAGCTGTCGTGGTCTACCCATTCGCCCGTTCCCGTGATTCGAGCAAAATCGTCATCCGCCGCCGATGCGTTGGGGTTGCTCGGGTCCCAGTTTGTATAGGCGTCGTTCTGGCGGCTGCCTGAGAATGTTCCCAGCCAGAATGAGTCATCGTCGGTGTCACCGGTCTGCCATTGCCATAGTCCTTCGACCGTTTGATCGGATGCGCCAATCCATAGGTCCGCACCGACGGTGCTGCGAAAATCAGTGATCAATTCGTTTTCGGCAGCCGATCGAATGGTGACCAATTCACCCGCGACACCACTCAGCGACGATGCAATGGCGGCCGCTTGCGAATTTGCCCATGTTTCTGCGGTGCTGATCGTTTTGTAAAACTTGCCCGTTTCAGCGCTGTAAATCAACGTGGGATCGGCGGCCAACAGCGAAGCGATTTTTACATCACGTTCGTCATCGCTAGCATAAACGCTGCCGACAACCGTGCCCGTGTCCGCGTTTTCGTCAAGCAAAAAGGTGAGCGACGGTGTGCTGGGGGTGAAGCCCGTTTCGGCTGTATGAGTGACGGTCAAGTTGTTGCCGCTGACCGATTCGGTGATCACGCCATCGGCCGACAAACGATCAAAATCCCACTGCGCCAACAAACCACTTGTATTAAAAGGCAAACTGGAATTATAGGTGGCTGCGATTTCGGCTTTGCTGCGAACGTCGTCGAAAACGCGGACGTTGTAATAGGTTCCGTGAAAGGTTTGGCTGGTGTCAAAATTGGATCCATTGCCGTCTTGTTCTTGGCCAAACTGCAGCGTTCCACCGGCGTCAAAGGTTTGGCCGGTGTTCAGCCCCGAGCCGCTGTCGACCAAGATACCATTGACATACACTTGCCAATTGCCCGCCGCATTGTCCCACGTCACAGCAAGCGATTGCATCTGGCCATCGGACAAGCCGCGATAATCGATGGCAGTAGATGTGGTAAGTCCACCGTTGAAATAAAGTCCTAAATTGCCCGCGGCGTCAATGTACAGCAACAACTCATTGTCGGTCGACGGCGATGCATAGGCGAACAGCGGTTGCGCCCCGTTCGTGTCGGTCGATGAGTATTGAACTTCGATGGTGATCGACGTCCGCCCCCCAATGATTGCTCCGCCATCGTCGGCGACTAAGTAGACGTCGTCGCCGCCATCCTCGTTGATACTCAAGCCACCATCGAAGGTGGTGGCCACATCCATGGCGAGCGAATTCACCGCCGTGGTGCTGGCGAGGGACAATCCCCAAGGTTGCTCTTGCCACGTGGCGGTGTTCAAACCAATGTCGTCGCCTTGGAAGAACACGGACGCCGTCGCGGCGCTGGTCGCACCCGTTTCGGTGACGTTCAGCAAAAAGATGTCGTCCCGCGTCGTCGCGATTCCGCCAATCGCATTGTCGTCGGCGTGGAGGGTCGCCAGCAATTGACCGCTTGTCAGTGTGGTGTCGCCAATTTTGACGCTGCGTTCGACAAGATCGAGACCGCGGAAACCGGTGTCGACGCCAAAGTCGGTTCCGTCGAGCAAGATCGACATCGTTCCCGAACTGGTTGCTCCCAAGGTGCCCGGAGCGTATCGATAGACTCGGTTGGCGGAACCCGCGTGCGAAATCAGCAAGTCGCCCGCGTTCAAATTGGTCGGCGTTGTCGTTCCCACCGTCGTGGCTTGTTCGACCAAGGTGAACGCGTTGATGTCGAGGTTTCCGATCACGTCGGAACCATCAAACAATAGCGATAAGGTTCCGCTGGCGTAATTGCCAATCGTAACCGGTCGAAACAGCAAGATATCGTGAGCAAAAATCTGCTCGCTGCCGCCGTTGATCCATTCATCGGCCACGGTTGAAAACAGCACATCGCCGGCGAGCAGCTGAATATTGTTGCTGCCGACGGTGAGATCGCGGCCGACATAATGAATCCCGCTCAGCCGTGCGTCGCCATCATCAACCAGATCGTCAATGTTGAATACCGACGTTAGCGTACCGCTTGTCGAGGAACTGAAGCCCAGGTTCGGATCGCCTAGCTGCAAGACGGTACCACCGCTCCACGAATCCAGTCCGGAAACGCCACTTCCGCTGACATCGTTTTCGGTGTTCAGCCATAGATAGGCCTCAGGCGGCTGCGAAAACTTAGCAACAAACGCGTCACTCGCACCATCACTGGACTCATCGTGGGCACTGGCGCTCGCGTCAAAGTCCGACGATTGAGTTTGACCGGCAACGTAGATGTTTTCTGTCGAATCCAATGCGATCGCAAAACCGAATTCATCGGCGCTGCCGCCCAGGAATGTCGAGTAGACAAGGTCCGCAGCACCGCCGCCGAGCGGGTTGATCGCGGTGATAAAGGCGTCGGTCGTTCCATTTTTGCTGGTGTCATGGGCATCGGCGGTCGTCGGAAAGGTCGTCGAGTAAGTCGAACCGACGATCCATGCGACACCCGACGAATCCACCACGACTCCGCCCGCTTCGTCCGTGGCCGTACCGCCGAGCGCCGTCGAATATGCCAGCGACGCGGCGCCACTGAGCGTGGTGTCAAACACCGACAGAAATGCGTCGTCGTTTGCACCCGAGATCGATGTTTCATAGGCACCGGCTGTGACGTCAAAGTCCGATGAAATCGTCAGCCCCACGACGTACGCTCGGCCGTTGGCGTCCAACGCGATTGAGGAGGCTTGTTCCGCCATACTGCCGCCAAGGTAGCTGCTGTAGACGAGGTCAGTGGCGCCGCCCCCGAGCGGATTGATTTTTGCGACAAAGACGTCTTGGCCACCGCCGTTGGTGCTTTGGAACGCGTTGCCAGTGACCCCCATATCGGTGCTGCTAGTGACACCAGTGATGTACGCGGCGCCGGAATCGTCGATCGCGATATCCTTGGCCTCATCCGAAGCCGAACCGCCGAAGTAGGTGCCGTAGTCGATGCTCGATCCATCGGCACTAAAAACGGCCAAGAACGCGTCACGTCCTCCGCCAAATGTCGATTGGTACGAACTCGCCGTTGTCAGCGATGTAATCGAACCGGTTGCCACACCCGTCACATACGCTTGCCCCGAATCGTTGACTGCAACGCCATACGCCGAGTCATTGGAAAGGTTGGATCCAATGTAGCTGCCGTACAGGATCGACGATCCGCTGCTGTCTAGCTTCAGTACAAACCCGTCGGACGCGCCGCTGAGCGCTTCATCGTACGCGCCGACCGTGGTAGTGAAGTCCGAAGATGCTGTCTTTCCGACGACATAGGCGTTGCCACTGGCATCGATGTCGATGTCGTAACCAACGTCATTGCCGCTGCCCCCGAGGTACGTGGTGTAAAGCACCGTACTGCCATCGGTCGCCAGTTTAGTGACAAACACATCGTCGCTGCCGGTGGTGCCAAACGGACCGGTCGTGGCAGGGAAATCGGTCGACGTGGTGGTGCCGGTGATGTAGGCATTCCCGTCGGCATCAACCGCGATCGCGTTGGCCGAATCGGTGCCCAGCCCGCCGAGGTAGGTGCCGTAGTCCATGATCGGATCGATCACCAATTCACGCGAATGATCGTAGGCTCCTATTTCGAAACCGATGCTACCATCATCACGAATCAGATAGCGGCTTTGGACGGTTTCACGAACGCCGCTGGCGGATTGTTGGTAACTATAGGGAGCACGAAAACGAATCGTTTGTTCGTTGCCTGCTAACGTCATCACCAATTCGCCGCTGTCACTGATGGAAACCGAATCAGCACCTCGCATATTCAGCGTGATTTGGTCGGCATCGGCGCCCGCCGCGACAATAAAGTCGTACTCTAATTGTCGGCCGTGACCATAGTAGCGGACGTCGATCCCATCGTAGACGTCGTCGTACTGGACGGCGGCAAAGTTCGCGACGTCACGGATCCAATTTTCCTGGACACCGACCAGATAGTTGCTGCGGCCCACCAATTCATCGACCCCGACAACCGAAGTCGGCTGATTTTCGGAAACGATGTCGATCGTGAACACTGCGCCATCGAGATTCACCACCGCATCCCCGTCGGTCAAGAAAACGGTGTAGCCATCGCCACGCGACACGAAGTCGACAGTGTCAGCGGTCTGGCCCATGTTTTCTTCAAACGCCAATGCGGTGGCGGCGGAGTCGGATGGGGAGGGAGCACCCGACTCCGCCAGTTCGGTCGAAAGCATTCCGAACCATTCTCGCGATGCGAGCACACGGGCAAGATCGACCTCGCCCACCGTGTACTCGAGGTCCCAGTCGCCGCCGCGCGAGGAATGGCCAGTCACGTCTTCGCTTGCGGCGACATCACAGTCACAGACGATTGACAGGATGTCGATCAGATCGCGACCCGATTCGGTTGACGCGAGATCACAACCGTAGATGAACAGGTCGGCATCGCTGTCGAGTGCATACCCCCACGAAGCGATCTCGCCGGCATAGTTGGGGGCGGCATCGAGATCCAATCGCGTATTGCCAAGCTGGATGCCCTCGCCGTCGCCGTGGCTGAGCAAATGCACCGCATCCACGCTGGTTAAATTGCGCAGCGTCTCGGTGATTTGCAGTAAACCGTCTTGCTCGGCTTGCAAATGCACGATCAACCATTGGGTCTGCCCGGCGGATGTGCCACGCAATCCCTGCACCAACGTCTCGGCATCTTCGATCGCCGCATCGACAAAGACAACTTCGATCGGTCGTGCGGGATCTAGAGCATCGGCATCGACCAGCGTCTCGACTTCGCTGCCATCAACGCTGGCATCGTCGATGTGGTTGGGAGCAGGCGAGGGTGACGGCGGTGTTTGCGGAGCGAGATCGTTCGTTGCCTCGCCATCTGCTGCGGAAAGGTGGCTCAGGAGTGCCATTTCCAGATCCCCGTCAACGTCCATCGACCCATCGAGACCATCGAGACCGTCGCCGCTTAGCAGGATACGGTCTTCGAGAGGGTAAAAGTCGAATTCGCGACTCATCGATTTTCAGTCCATGGAGATTCGTCGTCGGAGCATACTGACGTGCCGATGTCATCTCGGCTCCTTCACTTGATGGAGATCTTGACCCCCGAGCGTTGGGGGGTGGAGACGAGAGGTCTAGTACCTATCTTCGCCCTCTTGGGCCTCGACTTCTACAATCAGAAAAAGAAACCGGACTGGAGCGACTTTTCGGATTGGTCCGGAGCTACGGTTTGCGAGGTTGGTTCCGGAAACGTGATACGAACCTCGTCCATTACCTCTAAAGCTGGTAGGTCGCCCAATGCGATTCTGGCAACGCTGATGTGGAACGGATCCAAGCCACTCGATGCGTCACCGGACGGTTCGACATCTTTTCCTGCCCGCCGCCTTCGCGGCGCTGATCGAGGGTGGCGGAACCAAGAGTCGAGTGAGCTGCGGCGTCCTATTACCGATGACAACGTCGGCTATTGGTTGGGCAGGAAGATGAAGGGGGCAGGAAGATGGGATGCCGTAGCATTGTCCAGCTTTCTCTATTTTCCTGCGTGATCGAATCCTCACCGGCCCATTTGGGAGCTAATCATGTCGTTGAGGTGGATTCGCTAATCGACCTTCGCTGCACTGAACGGTGTTACAAGTCGTGTCGTGATCCCGAGTCGCGGGGATTCGTGACCTCGTCCACTACCTTGAAGCGGTTTTGCTGTCGTCATCTAATCCAAGAACGTTGTCACATCGGCTTTGGATTTACGGACGCCGTCGCCTTCGCGATAAACCGACAACAGTGCCGAAGGATCGATCATTCGCCACGCGGGCATGCTGCCGAAAATGGTCGTCAACAAGACGCCGCCGCGAAGTGCCCACAGCACGTAGCCGACGGACGCGAGTCCCGCGCCGACTCCGAGTCCACCGATCTCGCCAGCGCCGAAAAAGGTCGAATCTTCGGCCGCCACCGAGCCCTGATTATTCCACTCGGTCCACTGGATCGCTTGCACCAAATCGACGACCAACAGTTGATCGAGCATTTGAGACATTTGCACATTACCTCGTTTCATGTGTATGTGCGACGAACCGCCCCAGGAAAATCCTTGTCCTTGAAATCCTTGATTCGATTCGTCTTGATTGCTATCCCCGATTTGGATGCTGGAATCGCGACTGACCGATGCAGCGGGCTGTTTGGATTGTCCCTTCTCGCTGGACGTATCCTCGTTCTGGTTCGGTGTATCCGCGGTTGTTGGAACCAATGGGACCGCGCCGGTGGTTGTCGAACCGCCATCGCCGTCGCCGCTGACTCCATCTCCGGAATCACTATCGGACGTGTCGCCGCTTCCACCGCTATCGCCACTCGTATCGCCGGTTCCGCTGTCTCCGGATCCGCCATCCCCCGATCCGCCACTGCCACCCGACCCGCTTCCCGATCCGCCACCGCCTCCGGCAATCACCGTAATGGTGACGGTGACAACGTTGCTGTTCAAACTGCCATCGCTGGCGAGATAGGTAAACGTGTCGCTGCCAAAGTAAGCACCGCTGGGTGTATAGACAATACTGCCGTTGGCCGATGTACTGAGCACGCCATGACTTGGCCCTGAAACCAAAACCATTTGGATCGAGTCGCCGTCGACATCGACGTCATTAACCAACACACCCGGAGCCGCAATCGTGAGCGTTTCTCCGGCGTTCATCGAGTAGTTGTCGCCGGTTGCCACCGGAGCTTCATTAACATCGATCACGGCGATCGAAAAATTTGCGAAGCTTGAGGACCCATCGCTCGAGTCGGCGCGGACCGTAATCGTGTGGCTCGTAGCAGTTTCGTAGTCGATCGCTCCGGATACGGTCACAATTCCGCTAGCCGAATCGATCGCAAACCGTCCTCCGGCACTGTCGGACAACGAGTAAGTCACGTTGTTGGACGTTCCATCGGGGTCAACCGCCAATGCGGTGATACCGACGGTCGTTCCAAAGGCCGCGTTCTCGTTGACTTGATTGGGATTACCATCCGCATCGGTGGCAGCGGCTACGTTGAATTCATTGACGTCGTTCAGATAGACCGTGAACGTTTCGTCATACGTGTCACCGGCGGCGTCTTGCACACGCACCGTGATATCGTGCTGAGTGGCGGCTTCGTAATCAAGTTGACTTGAATCAGCAACACGGATATTGCCTGATGCATCGATAGTGAAACGACCATTTGCTGTGTCGGTCAACGAATACAGCACGCTGTCGGCGTTGTCGCGGTCGTCGGTCGTGACGGTGCCGACGACTTGCCCGTTGGCGGTTCCTTCGTCAATCGTCATCCCCGTCGCCGTCATATCGTGCGGCGCGTCGTTTTGGCCTTGAATGGTGATCGTGATCTGCTGCGTTGACGTGGCGCCCGAGGCGTCGACCATCGTGTAGGTGAACACATCGGTTAACGTGTCCGATGCTGTCCTCAGTGCTTCGACCGCCGCATTGCTGTTGTCAACCGCGTAGCTGTACGATCCATCGGAGTTGATGGTGATGGCACCGTAAGAGCCCGAAACATTGGTTCCCACGGCGCCCGAGGCGCTCGCGGCCGTTCCAGCCACCACGCCACTGACCGTTTTCGTTTCACCGTTGCCCACCGCATCGGGATCGGTGTCGTTGGTCAACACGTTGCCGGTCGGATCGACGCCCGCGGTTCCGTTGGCGACCCGCTGCTTCGACTGCGGTCGCACTATCGGTCACTG
>NZ_ANOG01000590.1 GCF_000346295.1 Rhodopirellula maiorica SM1
TGCGAGTTGTTAGAGTCACCCTAAGCCGGACGTTCTCTCACGCGTCAAGGCTCACAACGGTACGTGGCATTGGACTCGCGGCGTAACACAAACGATGCGGCAGCGGCCGCCAACCCAACGTACGATCGATCACTTTGAAAAAGCATGAACCGAGTCTCGTCAATCGTCGCGATGTTGATATTGCTGCTGCTGGGCGGTTGTTCCGCCGGCTTGCGCAAAATCGATACCGCACGTGACGCATTCGCTCGCGGTGATTTGGTTGAATCGCACGATTCGCTTGCCAAATTAGCCAAATCGCGTCGCCGCTTCGGTGACGCTGCGGCACTGGATTTGGCGATGATCGAATTGGCTCGCGGCGATGCAGCCGCAGCCGAAACTCGGCTTCGCAAATTGCGGGATCGCTTTGATGCGATGCCGAAAGTGGCACCGATACAGGAAACCGCATCGATCGTCACCGACGATACCGCTCGTCCTTTTCGACCCGCTGGATACGAGCAAGTTATGATCCGGGCGATGTTGGCGGTCTGCTCGTTGGCGACCGATGGTCAGGACGCTGAAAGTTACGCGATGCAGGCGGCGATGCGTCAATCGGAATTGGCTGCCGAGGCGGAAGAACGAGGCGTGGAATCGGCGGCCCAAACGTATCAACCGATCGCGCTGGCGCCCTACCTGCGTGGCGTGCTGCGTGAAGCAACGCATCACGATTACGACGACGCCGCTCGCGCGTACCAGCTTGTTACCGCGGTTGAGCCCAATTTTGCACCTGCGCATGCCGACGTTGCTCGCGCCATCGGAGGTGCTCACAGCACCGAGGGCAACGGTGTGTTGTACGTGATCGCCTGTGTCGGTCGTGGGCCAGTGTTAGAACAAGTCGACGCACCCACGACCACCGCAGCGATGCAGATTGCTTCGGCAGTGATGAATGTTCAAACCAATCGTGGCGGCAATTCCGCGCCGTTTGTGCTGCCGAACATTGCGACGGTGAAAGTCCCGCAGGTAAAAATCCCTCCGTCCAATGTGGTCGCCATCGGAGCGCGTGCCAACGGCGTCGCGATCGGGGTAACACAAACGTTGACCGATGTCGGTGAATTGGCGACGCGACAAGTCGAAGCCGAGATGCCTTGGACCATTGCCCGAGCGGTCGTCCGGCGGGCGACCAAAGAGACGACCGTCGCAGTGACGGGAAACCAACTTGGGTTGGACGGCGCCGCGGGATCACTGTTCCAATTTGCCGTCGCTTCGGCATGGGGCAGCGTCGAACACGCCGACACGCGGTGTTGGGGCTTGTTGCCTCGCGAGATCCAAGTGTTGCGGGTGGAATTGCCCGCAGGCGAGCATGAAATTTCGCTTCATTCGCTGGGGATCAGCGGCGACCCAATGGGGGTGGGGGTAACAACTCCAGTCACAATGGTCGATGGCCAAAACGAATATTTGGTCGTGATCGCCCCGGATCAAACGATCTATCCGGTCAACGCGAATTGATTTACCGCGTGAACAGGGTACGGTAAAGTAGGGCCGATCTTGATCGTCCCAGGATACACCCATCGGCTGTGTCCTGCGGTTGAGGTGTCCCTCGAAAATCGTGTCCCAATCTTGCTGCCGTAGTCAAAGTCGCCCGTAGTTAAAGTTGCCCGCATGAAAGCCGTCGAGCTTAACCATATCGCCATCCATGTGGCGGATGTTGCCAAAAGTGTCGTGTTCTATCGTGACACGATGAATCTGCCTGAATTGGATCGTCCCGAGTTCGATTTTCCCGGCGCATGGTTCAAGATCGGCCAGCGTCAGGAATTGCATCTAATCGGTGATCGTGATTTGCCCGTCCATTCGCATCATCGCGGCGGCCATTTTGCCATGGAAGTCGACTCGTTGGACGAGTGGGAGGCTCATTTAGACAAACATCATGCGACGCGGTTGTCCCGCAAAATTCGGCCCGATGGCGCTCTACAAACGTTTGTGCAAGATCCCGATGGCCACTGGATCGAACTCTGCATGCCTCCGAAATAAAACGGGGCGTTCACGATCACCGGGGCTAAAGCCGCCCGCGGTTTTGAGGTAATCTACGGGAACTGTTGCCGTTCGTGGTTCGTTTTCGTATCCCCCCTCTCCCCCATCAGCTTCCCGTGACATCAAAAACGATGGACCATTCGATAGGTCCCAAAAGTCTTGCTGCTTTCGATCGTGCTCGTGCGTTGATCCCCGGTGGGGTGAACAGCCCCGCTCGTGCGTTTGGCGCCGTGGGCGGTTCGCCGTTGTTCATTGATCGTGCCGAAGGAGCGTACATCTTTGATATCGATGGACGTCGGTTTCTTGACTACATCGGTTCATGGGGGCCGATGATTTTGGGGCACGCGTGTCCCGAAGTGGTTGACGCGGTGGTCCGCGCGGTGGGACGTGGCAGTAGTTACGGAGCGCCAACCGAAGCCGAATCCGAATTGGCCGAGCAGATCATCGATGCGGTACCGTCAATCGAACGCGTTCGTTTGGTCAATAGCGGAACCGAGGCGACGATGAGTGCGATTCGCGTGGCGCGTGGAGCGACCGGTCGCGACAAAGTCATCAAGTTTGCGGGCAACTATCACGGTCACGTCGATAGTTTGTTGGTGGCGGCCGGCAGTGCCGCAGCGACACTGGGGGTTCCCGATTCGCCCGGCGTTACCGCGGGAGCCGGCGGCGACACGATCGTGCTGCCCTACAACGACGTCGCGGCGTTGGAAGAGGCGTTCAATCAACATGGATCGAAGATTGCCGCCGTGATTCTCGAGCCTGTCGTGGGAAACATGGGATTGGTGATCCCGTCGTCCGAATTTTTGAATTCGCTGCGGTCGATCACCGAGAAAGCGGGCACAATTCTAATCTTTGACGAAGTCATGACCGGGTTCCGTTTGGCTTATGGCGGGGCGCAGCAGCGATTTGGGATCACGCCGGACATGACCACGTTGGGCAAGATCGTTGGTGGCGGTATGCCATTGGCCGCCTACGGCGGACGTGCCGATATCATGGATCAAGTTCTGCCGGCGGGTAAGGTTTTCCAAGCAGGCACGTTGAGCGGTAATCCCGTCGCGGTAGCCGCGGGCAGCGCGACACTGCGAATATTGAAAGAGGAATCGCCCTACGATTCATTGGACAAAATGGGCGACCGGCTCTCTGAAGGACTTGCCGATGCGGCGACCGCAGCCGGAGTGCCTCATCAAGTGCAACATGTTGGCAGCATGGTGACGTTGTTCTTTAACCCAGACCCCGTTAGAAACTGGGACGACGCCGACCGTAGCGATCGCGAAGCGTACGCACGTTATTTTTGGGGCATGATTGGCGAAGGCATCTATATGCCATGCAGTCAATTCGAGGCACTGTTCTTTAGTCGCGTGCACACCGAAGCGATGATTGATCAAACCATCGATGCCGCGAAAAAGGTCTTGGCGTCATTCTAAGTTCGGTCGTACGCGCGGATCGCAGCGAAGCGGAGATCCGGCACGGCGGCGGCAACGAATCGACGAACACTTTCGCATCAGCCGGATCTGCATCGCTACCGCGATTTGATCCGGCCTACATCACGATTGAAAACACATGGAATGGCTCTGGTACCTGCTGTTGATGGCTGCGGGCTTCTCGGCAGGGATCATCAACACGATTGCCGGTGGTGGGTCGTTTTTGACGCTGCCCGCACTGATGCTGTTCGGGCTGGATCCAAAATTGGCCAACGGAACCAACCGCGTCGCCATTTTGTTTTCCAGTGCGGCGGCGGTGGCCACGTTCCGTCGTCATGGGCAATTTAACCAGCGGCTCGCTTTCCGTTTGGCGGTGCCTACCCTGTTGGGAGTGCCGGTTGGCGCGTTGATGGCAATCTACCTGCCCTCGGACACCTTCAAGACACTGTTTGGTGTGATGTTTTTGGCGATGGCCGTGCTGCTGTGCTTGAATCCCAAACGTTTGACCCAAATCAATGCGCAACCCGAAAATCTCAGCGGCAAGATGTTGCCGGTCTTCTTTGCGATCGGAGTGTATGTCGGCTTCATCCAAGCGGGGCTCGGGATCCTGTTGATGCTGGCGATGAGCCTGTTGAACACAGGCGACTTGGTGGCGTCCAGCGCGATCAAAAACTGGATTGCCTTTATCGTCACTCTGACAGCAACGATCGTCTTTGTCAGTTATGGGTTGGTCCAATGGGCACCGGGACTGGTGATGGCGATCGGAAACGTTGCCGGTGGTGTGGTCGGAGCCAAATTGGCGATTCGCAAAGGAAACCGATTTGTCTTTGTCTTCCTGGTGGTGGTGATGCTGGTCACAGGAGTGAGGTTGACGTTTTTCTGATGCAGCACCCCACCGAAGGCTCTACGGCATCATGGTCAAAACGCGAGTCAATATCGCGCCCAAGGGTCCGGTGAATAGGATTGTAACGACCAACGCAGCCGCTCCCAACAAGTAATCCCGTGAAAGCGGACCAAACGGTCCTCGGTTCATTCGCGTGATTTCTTTGATCGACTCGGCCAACGGCTCGATTGAATCACTAAGTTGCTTGGCGTCGCTCCGCGATATCAGATCGTAACGACGACGGCTGAGGAATTCGAGTGCTTCGGATCGGAACCCTACCGCGGTAAGTCGCACGATAATGGCCGCCACAAATGAAATGATGATGGGGGAAACGAGCAAGCCAACCCAGCTGTTGTCGTGGCCCCACGAATCCCACCAATTTGACCGGGCGATGATAAAGACAATCGACAATACGGCCGGCCACAGCAGCTTGCGACTCACGTCGATGCTAAGCGACATCGTGCTGCGACATCGATTGACAATGCGTCGCTGC
>NZ_ANOG01000591.1 GCF_000346295.1 Rhodopirellula maiorica SM1
GGTGTTAAAAGCCACGTATCCGTCAACATACGCGAAAATATCGCGAGGCAGTCGACATCGATCCGGTTGAAATCATTGACGTAAACAGGGTCGTCACCGACAATTAGCAGTTCCGGTCGTTGCCATCTCACACCCCCATTCCACTGTGCACGGATTGAACATGCTTCTTTCGGGTGAAGAAATTAAGCGAAAGCTAAACGAGACGATCCTCATCGAACCGTTTGACGAAAGCCGTATCAATCCCAACAGCTACAATCTGACGCTGCATCACGAGTTGTTGGTGTACGAAGAAGTGATTCTGGATGCGGCGACGCCCAATCGCTACCGGCGGCTAGAGATTCCCGCCGAAGGGATCACGCTACAGCCGGGGCTGCTGTATCTCGGTCGTACGGTCGAGCATACCGAAACCAAGGACACCGCGCCGATGATCAAGGGGCGTAGTTCGCTAGGGCGACTGGGTTTGTTCATCAACCCAGGCGGCAGTCTTGGGGATGTCGGTTACTGCGGCACATGGACGCTGGAAATGCACTGCGTCCAACCGGTGCGGATCTACGCAAACATGCAGATCTGTCAAATCTATTACTTGCAGGTCCAAGGCGAGTGCGGTGATTACGGTCCAGGCAAATATCAGAACAGTTCCGATATTCAGCCCAGCTTGATGTATCGCGAGCTCGGTGGCGAAGACCACGACGGACAAATGGAATTGAATTTCGACGAATTGCTACACGAGTCGCGTTAGACCTTTTCGCTGACGCGTTGATCACTTGGGTCGCGGAACTTGTAACCAACCCCTCGCACGGTTTGTACCACGTCGGCGTGGGTATCGAGTTTCTTTCGCAGCGATCGAACGTGAACGTCGATCGTTCGTTCCAATACCAACGTGTCTTCGCCGAGCGCGACGTCGATCAACTCGCTACGAGAGAAGACGCGGCCGGGTTGACGCAACAAACACTCGAGCAAACGAAATTCGCTGCGTGTCAAATTGACAACGTCGTCGTTGACCGTCACTCGATAGCGAACCGGATCGATCGCTACGCCTTGGCTGGCGATCAATTGCACGGCAGCGGATTCATTGTCACGTCGACAAAGCGACTTGACGCGTTCGAGTAGGACTTTGACGCTAAACGGTTTCGTCACATAGTCGTCCGCGCCGAGTGCGAAACCAATCAATTGGTCCGACTCTTCGGCTTTGGCCGTCAGCATCAAGATGCGAGTATTCTTGGTCGCGGAATCGGCACGCAGTCGCCGGCACGCTTCGAGCCCATCGAGCACCGGCAACATCAAGTCCAAGATGATCACGTCGGGCAATTTCAAACGAGCTTGCGTCAGCCCATCTTCGCCGTCGTGTGCCACGAAAACCTCATAGCCTTCGCGTTGAAGATTATAGGTGACCACTTCGGCCAAGGAACGATCGTCTTCGATAATCAAAACGGTGGTTTTAGCCATAATTCTTTCAGCTTACTTAGCAATCTCTTTTCAATACGGAGCGATGACGAACGATTTCGCCATCCACTAAATAAATTGCATCCTCAGCAATATTGGTTGCGAGATCCGCAATCCGCTCCAAATGGCGAATTGCCGAAAAACAATGAAGCGCTGCGGCCACAAGTTGCGCATCTTTTTGCATCGTCAATCTCAAATGATTGATCAAATCTGTATTCAATGCATCCACTTCGTCGTCGCGAAGAATCACACGTTTCGCCGCGTCGGTGTCCATGTTGACAAACGCATCGAGTGCCGCACGCACCATCCCAGTGACTTCGGACACCATCGGGCCAACGCCATCGGGAATCACAAAGCGTGGATAGTCTTTAACACCGATTGCGCGTTGAGCCACGCTGACCGCTAAATCGGCGATTCGCTCCAAATCGTTGTTCACTTTGATGACCGTCGCGATCCGGCGAAGATCCGTTGCGACAGGATGATGCAGTGCCAGCACTTTCAAGCACTCATCCTCGATCGCAACCTCTTGATGATCCACCGCATCGTCATCTCTGATCACTTTTTCTGCCAAATCGACGCGGCCTTCGCTTAGCGATTTCCCCGCGTTGACGATCATTTCTTCGACGACCGCCGACAGTGACAAGATGTCACGATGCAGGTGGTCCATGTCACGGTTTAAATGTTTCATCATGCGGTTTAACCAAATTTCCCCGTGACGTAATCTTCCGTCTGTTTCTGTTCAGGCCGGGTAAAGATTTGGTCCGTGGTGCCAAACTCGACCACTCGCCCCTGATAGAAAAACGCCGTCATATCCGAGACACGCGACGCCTGCTGCATGTTGTGCGTCACAATCACAATCGTGTATTGCTGGCGAAGCTCGTAAATCAAATCCTCGATACTGCTGGTGGAGATCGGATCCAACGCGGAACACGGTTCATCCATCAAAAGCACTTCGGGGCCGGTGGCAATGGTACGTGCAATACAGACACGTTGCTGTTGCCCCCCACTGAGCCCGAGTGCCGGTTTGTGTAAACGGTCTTTGACTTCGTTCCAAACGGCCGCTTTTTGCAGCGACCATTCAACCAAATCATCCAATTCGGACCTCGAGATGCGAAGATGCAATCGGGGACCGTACGCCACATTGTCGTAGATCGTTTTGGGAAACGGATTCGGTTTCTGAAAAACGATGCCGACCTGACGTCGCAAATCGACCACATCGGTGCTGTTGGCAAGCACGTCCAAGTCCCCCAACGAAATATTACCGACCGCACGGGCGGTTGGCACAATGTCGTTCATCCGGTTGATCCAACGCAGCAATGTTGTTTTTCCACAACCGCTCGGACCAATTAACGCGGTTACACGATTTTTGGGAACGTCTAACGAAATATCATGCAACGCCTGATAGGCACCGTAATACGCATTGAAGTCGTCAATGCGAATCGCCGTCGTCGCGTCATCGGTGTGTAATTGTGTATCGATTTGGGAAGATCCCTTTGCAGTAACAACCGCCTCGTCATCGGAGCGAGATTCAACCACAGGCTTCATCTTCTTTAAAAAGGCGGTCATCAGTATGGCACACTTGTGTACGGGGTGTTCGCCACTCGCCAAAACATGCGAAGTGACAAATAAATAGTTCGTTTATCGAATTACGATTGCGGCCTTTGAGTGCGATTTCGAATCAACACCGCGACGGCATTGAACGACAACAACAAAGTCAACAAGACGATAATGCCTTTGGCGGCAACCGCATGGAATTCGGCTTGGGGGCGGGCAGCCCAGTTAAAAATTTGTAGCGGCATCACCGAAAAATCGTCCATCAAGTTGCCTGGATTGGAGCCGATATAAACGATGCCACAAATAATCAGAATCGGAGCCGCTTCACCAATCGCGCGGCTCATCGACAAGATCGCTCCGGTCATGATCCCTGGTACCGCCGCGGGCAACGTTACATTTTGGACGGTTTGCCACTGGGTCGCTCCCATCCCGAGCGAACCTTCGCGTAGCGAGTGCGGCACGGCCCGTAGCGACTCTTGCGATGCAATGATCACGATCGGCAAGACCACCAGCATCAACGTCAAACCGCCTGTTAACACGCCGCGGCCAAGCGGAAAGCGAAAGTAGTACCATGACTTTTTGCTGATGCGGCCAGCTTCGGCGTCCGCTCGCAACGTTACCGCGCGAACATTCACCTCGCGTGGCAGTCGCTCTTTGACACCGATCACATTCACATCAATAAGCTGTCCTGAACTGGTGATCGCGGTTAGCCCAGGTTTTAATTCCGGAGCGGGCGAGTTCGACTCGGCCGCAGGAACCAACAAAATTCGATTGCCTTCGCTGACAAATTGGTCGTAGTAGGTGGCCCCGATTTCGAACCCTGGTTCATTACCATGCCCTACCAGACCGAACATTCCGGCAAACGCCGTCAAACCGATAATCCCATAGACCACCGATGGCACGCCAGCCAAATTGCTGATGTTCAATTGGATGAAACTGTGGAACCATCGCATCGCGGTCGTCCGCGGTTTGAACTCTTCTAAGAAGATTGCGGTCGCGACCCCGATGGGAAGCGTAAAGATTGCACAGACACCACACACCCACATCGAACCAAACAACGCAGGACGAATCCCCGCTTCGGACGGTGTCGCACTGGGGGGCGAGCTGACAAAGTCCCAATTCAATCCGGGCAGCCCTTGATAGAAGACCGCTCCCAACATGACCGCCAAAATGATCACCGACAACAATGCAGTGACTTGGCAAAACCGTACAAACCAACGATCGATTCGATGCCGGTTTTTCAAGCTGCGATGTTTAGTCGATGCTGTTTTTTCTATCTCTTGGCTCATTCGTACGCCTCCCGAAACCGCATGCGGACGATATTGCCAAGCACCGTCAAGCTAAACGTCATGACAAATAATACCGCAGCAACGGCGTACATCGAATAATATTCCATTCCTTCGTGGCTGGCGTCGCCCAACGCCATTTGCACCATCCATCCGGTCATGGTTTGAATTTCGTTACGTGGATCCATCGTCATGCGAGCCGTCGCTCCGGCCGCCAACGCGACGATCATCGTTTCGCCGATCGCTCGTGCGATCGCCAACAAAAACGCCGATACCAATCCCGACAATGCCGCGGGAACCACCACCTTGGTCGCCACGTCAAACCGCGTCCCGCCTAATCCATAAGCGGCATCTCGCAGACTCCGCGGAACCGCGTGTAGTGCGTCTTCGGACAGCGAACATACCGTTGGCAAGCAAAGAATGCCGACTGCCAATCCGGCGCTGAACGCATTAAAAACGTTGAAGCCTTCGTGGAAAAATTTCAGCCCCGGCGTGATCACAGTCAAGGCAAAGTAGCCGTAAACCACCGTGGGAATGCCCGCTAAAATCTCGAGCGTTGGCTTGAGTGTCGATCGCAATTTTCGTGGAGCGTATTCGCTCAAATAGACTGCCGTGACTAACCCCAATGGTAACGCCACGATCATCGCCACCGCGGTGACAAGCATCGTTCCAGCGACCAGAGGCCAGATGCCAATCTCGCCCGAAAACAGCGGCGACCATTTGGCCGACCCCAGAAAGTTGCCAACGCTGACGCCTTCCATCCCAAAGAAGCGAAACGTCTCGCGAAACAAAACAAAGATGATCGTGAACGTGATCGCGATCGACAACGAAGCGCTCAGAAACAGCATCGTTCGCACCACTCGGTCGCGAATCTGCGCTGCGATCGGCGAACGCCGTCTCGATGGATGATGGACGATCGATGTGATGTCGTTGGTAGCGTTGGTCACGCTCATAAAAATCATTTTCCGGTAGCGAAACTCACGAACGAGTTTCGTTTGATTGATGGTCCGTTTTGACCTTGGCCGCGACGCTCCGAAATGGACCGCAAACCGCAAGGCTTCGCTAGGGAGGCCCCGCGAGTCGCGGCCCAGGGAGTCATTTGATCGACAACCTATTCGATGTCAACCACGTTTTCAGTCGTATACAGCTCGGTCAAAGGACCGCTCTTCTTTTCCAATTCAGGCGTCAAGTAGTGCGTTCCCGTGATCCGTTCTTCGTAGTGAGTTTTCACGACGTCGTAGACCGAATCAGGCAAGGCGACATAGTCGACCATTTCCGCAAGCTTGCCAGCTTCCTTCAAGTAAAACTCGAGAAACTGTTTGACCTCGGGACGCTTCATCGAGTCGAGTTTGACGTAGATGAACAATGGGCGACTAAATGGTGCGTACTGACCGCTTTCGATGGTCTCCGGTGTCGGGGCAACTGCTTCGCCAGTATTGGGATCAACGATTTTGACCGCTTTGATTTTGCCGACGTTGGCAAAGTAGTAGGAGGCGCCGAAGAACCCGATCGCCCCTTTCTCTCCCGCAACCCCGGTCACCAACACGTTGTCGTCTTCGCTGACCGACATGTCGTCGCGAGGGTGCTCGGTCTCTTCGTCTTTGGCGACCACGTCGCCAAAGAAGTAGTCAAAGGTCCCCGAATCGGTGCCTGGAGCGTAAATCTTGATTTCCAAGTCAGGCCATTCTGGATTCACGTCTTTCCAAGTCTTAACCCCGCCCTCTTTCAGAAAGATCTTCTTCAAATCTTCGACGGTCAACTGATCGACAAATTCGTTTTCTTTATTGATCACGATGGACAAACCATCGTAGGCGATTGGCAGTTCGACAAACGAAACGCCCTTCTCTTTACAGACTTTGAATTCAGAATCCTTGATCGGACGCGAGGCGTCGGAGATGTCGATTTCACCATTGGTGAACCGCTCAAACCCGCCTCCGGTACCGGAGATCGCCACCGTCACTTTGACGTTTTTGAAAGTCTTTCCAAACGCTTCGGCCGCCGCTTCGCTAATCGGAGCCACGGTGCTGGAACCATCGATTTCCACAGCGCCTTCGATATTCGCCAATTCGCTTACCGCCAAGTCGCCCATAGCGACGTCCTCGGTGGAATCAGAATTCGTTGAGGATGAGCTGGTCGACGAAGGTCCACATCCGACCATCGCCAAACAGATCACGCTCGCCGCCAGTGTTTCGCCAAGCACCGCAGTGCCGCTACGAAACCGATTTAACCACATCATTTGCCTACTCCAGGAGTCTTTAAAGCAATCAAGTCGCAACCGACTTGAACGGCCGGTGATCCTAAGCCTTCTTTGTTAAGATTGCGTTAAGATCTTTTGAAGGTGGCGCGATTATGAAGACAGTTCAGAGCGGGCAATTTTCGCCAAGAGAAAGCGAGATCGTTGCGTCAAAGCAGTAACGCAAAAAAAAACGAAAACACAATGTTTTTTAACAATCTTCACGCCGGTTCACGTCGCCGGTGACGTGCCCGATGCAATTCGGATCCGGTCGGGGAATCCCGCAAACAGCTTATCGCTCGTGCTGCCGGGAGTTCTTGACTGCCGGAAGTCCTTTGGCTGCCTGAAGCGTTTGACCGCCTGGAGTCCTTAGCCAATTGTCATCGACTTTGATGCCAAGCGGTTGTACTGCGAATTTACCGTAAACGCTTTTCGCTTGTCAATCAAGCAGAGTCGATGGAGTTTTTCGAGGTAATTCTCCAGTCTAGCTGAGCGGCAAACGGACCTGGAATGTCGAACCCTCGCCCGGTCGGCTGCACAGGTTCACCGACCCACCAAACGCTTGACAGAGATGCTTGACGATCGACAACCCCAAACCGGTGCCGCCCAATTCGCGTGACCTCGCTTTGTCGGCACGATAGAAACGCTCAAACACGCGTGTGTGATGCTCCGGTGCAATCCCAATGCCAGTATCTTGGACCTCCAACAGCATTTGGTCTTCTTCTTCATGCCATCGCACCGTAACGCGACCGTTCTCGGGCGTATACTTGATGGCGTTACCGATCAAATTATCCAAGATCGTCGTTAACCCGTCTTCATCCGCATAGACCGTGATCGGCGACGCGGGCGGCTCGACCACCAACTGGATCTCTTTTCGCTCGGCCGCATCGGTATTGTGCTTGAAACAAGTCTCGACCACTTTGTTGACACACACGTCGGTAATTTCAAACGCCTCCTCCCCGGATTCCACCCGTGCAATCTGTAGCATGTCGAGAATCAATTGGTGCAACCGCTCGGCTTGCTCTTCAATCCGATCGACGAACTTCAAGTTATTCTCGGGGTCGCTCATGGCACCTAAACGCAGCGTTTCTGCAAAGGCTTTGATCGACGCGAGCGGCGTCTTTAGTTCGTGAGAAACGTTGGCGACAAACTCTTGCCTCAGATTTTCAAGTCGCCTCAATTCGGTGATGTTGTGCAGCACCATCACGACGCCGTTGGCGGGATCGCCCGGCAAACAGGTCGCACTCACCGCCAAATCACGACGAACTTGGCAAATCGATTCAAATTCAATCTGCTCGGGCCCGCCCGTCTCCAGACATTTTTGCACCAACTCGTATAGCGGTCGGCTGCGGACCGCCTCTAACAAGGGACGCCCCACCTCGTTCGCGGTGGTGAAACTGAGCAGTGTTTTACTCGCGTCGTTTGCCAATACAATTCGCTGGTCCCTATCGATCGCGATGATGCCCTCGTCCATGCTGCCAAGCACCGTCGACATCTGCTCGTTCTTCTCACGCAATTGACGGAATCGACGTCCCAGTTCCGATTGCATCTGGTTGAACGCCTCGGCCAACAACCCCACTTCGTCTTGGCTGTGAACCGCCACCGGAGCTTGATCGATCCCGCTGGCAATTGCCTGAGCACGATCGGTCAATTGAGCGAGCGGATTGATAATCCGGCCGACAATCGCGTAGGTCAGCCCCGTCGCAATGGCTCCGAACAAAAGTGCCAGCAACCAAAAGGAACGACGGACCGCATCCACGCGGTCGTTGATCGTCTCGAGCTCGATCGCCACTCGCACAAAAGCCGACTTTCCTGGAATCGACGGAATTTCCAGAGCGAGATAATACATGTCAATGTGAAGCGTCGGACTTTCGCGAGACGCCACCCCTCGGCCAACTTCACTCGCCGTTTGGAACTCAGGGCGGTTTGCATGATTGAGTACCAATTGAGGATTACGCTCGGATTCGGCCAGCACCTGACCGTCCCCGTCGATGATCGTCAAACGCGTCTGCGTTTCCGATGCCAATCGCTTAATTAATGCTTGCAATTTTTTTTGGGCTTGCCGGTCCAACTCTTCATCGGCGGGGTGGTCCAGCACGTCGGTGACCAAGTCGGCGACGTGGCTACGAAGCACCACGGCCGTGTCAAACAACCGCTGCTCGACTTGTCGATTGATCTCCCCCCGTTGCGACGAGGTCACAATAAACAGAAACCCAACGGCAAGCGTTAGGTTCAAACCAACCGAGATCAGAAACAGTTTCCAAAACAGACGAGATGACCGCACGACACGCCCCGAAGAGGTTTCAATAGCTTTAATTTTCAGGCCGGCGCAACAGTACATCCCAGTGCGCAATCACGAAGCCGTTATGCAGGAGTTTTTCAGTCTATTTGCCGTTTTGACGCCTAGCCACGGTTCCGGCGTTCAACCGGGGCTAACACCCAAACGCAACGCGGTGAAGCATTTATTCCCCGTGTTTTCACGCGGGACGAACCCCACAAAAACGGCTTAGCACGGCCCGAGATGCACCAGCCGCTTCGTCCTAAAACAAGTGAGCCACGTTCCCATAAGAGATTTTAGATAACAAGGGGGAGCTTGGGTGCCGAACTTTGTGTTGCGATTTTTTCATTCAAACAACATCAATTCTGCTCATTTTCTTCATCATCGCGGATGCGAAATCGGACGCAAAGTGATCCGGGTTTTGACGCCAAGGTTGTTGGTGCAGGTCCGTCTGCAGGCTCGTCAGAGGAAACAATCCGAGGATTCGCCTTTGACGTGAACCGGGTAAATCTGCGATTCCTCGGGGGGACGGATTCCTCGAATCCATTTGCCCTGACGTCGCGACTCGCCGTGCTCGACCGGGCGTTCGATTTGACAGCTCCCAATATTACCCGGAGAACGAAATGTCGCTCCTTATGACCATCCTCCGCGCGGCGCATTGTCGCAGCACGCATCACTACTTTGCTCTCGATGCGATCCCAATGCTGCAAACCGCTTCAGGCAAGCAGCTCGGGCAAATTCTGCTGCAACACCACAACGCCTACCTCACCGGTGCCAAGGATCCCGACACCAAGTTTCGCGATTTTAGGAACCACGTGCTCCATGTCGCCGACAACCAGTGGGGCGGTGCTCCGCGTGCCTGTGAAAAATGGCTCGCGACGGCGGTCCAGCAGCTGCAACAAGAACAGTTTAAAGACGCCGCCTACAGTCTCGGAGTGCTCAGCCACTACTTTACCGATCCCATCATGCCGCTGCACACCGGTTCGAGCGAAGCCGAGGGCGTCGTGCACCGACCGATGGAATGGAGCGTTTGTCAGACGTACGAAGAGATCTACCGGCAGATTCGCGAAGACAGGGTGCGGGTTAATTTTCAGCTTGCCCAACGTGACGGCTGGATTTCCGAAGCCGTATTGACCGCCGCGCAGCAATCGCATCAACACTATCACCGAATCATTGAAATCTATGATCTCGAACGAGGCGTGAAGCGACCATCCGAAGGTCTAAACTCCGAGTCCCGCGAGATCTTGGTCAACATGTTCGCAATCGCGATTACCGGTTGGGCCAGGATTCTCGAACGTGTCGCCGCGTCGTGCCAAAGTCCTCTGCCAGAGGTTTCACTCAACTTGGCCACGGTCGTTTCCGCAATCCAAATTCCGTCAAAATGGGTCGTGCGAAAGATTGCATCGGCCCAGGAGCAGCGGGCAGTCCGCGCCGTGTTTGCTGAATTCGAACGCACAGGGACGGTCAAAACGAACTTGCCCGAAGAGGTGCGTTTGGTCCGCGCCGAACGTCCCATGCCGAACACGCCGAACGCCACCGCCAACGAAGTGGTAACCGCGGCCGAGCCCGTCGCAGACACACCGGCCACCGATTCACCGGCCACTGATTTGACGGCCACTGATTCGCCAGTCACTGCCACCCCGATCGCGGAACCATTACGATTGCACATCAATGCCGATTCGTCGGACGCGATTCCGAAACGAGACGTTGTTCCCTCATCCGCCGCCCCCGCGTCGTACGCCCAAGACCTCGTTGATGCTCCATCGATCGGCCCCAAAACCGCCAAACGTTTCGCCGCTATCGGGATCACGACCATCGGGCAATTTTTAGCGAGCGATGCCACGCAGATGGCAACTCAGTTGGATACTCGCTGGATCACCGCGGAATTGATCGAAGATTGGCAGGCGCAAGCGACACTGGTGTCACACATTGGATCATTGTGCGGTTACAAGTCACAATTGTTGGTCGCGGTGGGCTGCCGAACGCCGACCCAGCTGGCCGATCGTGCTGCGGATGAATTATGCGATGAAATCACCCAATTCTGTCAAACCAAAGCGGGCCAGCGGATCCTGCGTAGCAGCACTCCTCCGGAACAAACCGATGTCACTCGGTGGATCGACGAAGCTCGTCAGGATCGCCAGAACCAAGCTGCCTAAATCGCAGCAACCGCCTCGTTCAAGGACGCCTCGTTCAAGGGCGACTCACGCGTTGTGTTGACGCTGGTCGCCCCGTCACGCATGAGTATCGTCACCCATG
>NZ_ANOG01000592.1 GCF_000346295.1 Rhodopirellula maiorica SM1
CTCCGGCAGCACCGGAAAACCGAAGGGAATTCGGCACACGACGGCGGGTTAGTAATTTGTGGGCCAAGCGAACGTTCCAGTGGGGTTTGATCATCGCGAGGACGATGTCTATTGGTGCACCGCCGATTGTGGCTGGATCACCGGTCACACCTATATCGTCTATGGTCCTTTGTCCGCAGGGGCCACCTGTTTGATGTATGAAGGCGCACCCAACTTTCCCGCTGAAGATCGCTTTTGGGATCTGGTGGAAAAGTACAAGGTCACGATCTTATACACCGCTCCAACCGCAATCCGTGCGTTCATCAAGTGGGGCGACGAGCATGTCGATAAGCATGATCTATCGAGTTTGCGATTGTTGGGAAGCGTCGGCGAAGGAATCAATCCCGAAGCATGGATGTGGTACCACAAAAAGATCGGCGGCGAGCGTTGTCCCATCGTCGATACGTGGTGGCAAACTGAAACGGGCGGCATCATGATGAGTCCGCTGCCAGGGATCACGGCCACCAAACCAGGATCTTGTACAACTCCGCTGCCTGGCGTTGTTCCTGCGATTGTCGACGAGACCGGCAACGAGGTCGACGATCATCACGGTGGTATGCTGTGTGTCGCCAAGCCGTGGCCAGGGATGCTGCGAGGCATCTGGGGTGACGAAGACCGTTATGCCGAACAATATTGGTCGATGGTTCCCGGAAAATATCTGACCGGCGATAACGCTCGCCGTGACAAAGACGGCTACTACTGGATCATGGGACGCATCGATGATGTGATTAATGTTTCCGGACACCGGCTCAGCACGATCGAAGTCGAAAGTGCGTTGGTCAGCCACGATGCGGTCTGTGAAGCAGCAGTCGTGGGGCGTCCGGATGACATCAAGGGACAAGCAATCGCGGCGTTTGTCACGATCCGTGATCGCGAACCAGACGAAGCGTTGCGGACGGAATTGAAGCAACACGTTCGCAAACAGATTGGTGCGCTGGCCCAGCCCGATGATCTGCGGTTCACGGCGTCGCTTCCGAAAACACGAAGTGGCAAGATCATGCGCCGCTTGCTGCGTGATATCGCATCGGGCAACGAGATCGGCGGCGATACGTCGACACTCGAGGACTATTCGGTCCTCGCAAAAATCCGCGACGAAGACTGATTTCGCTACGCGATGTAACGTGGCAGAGCCGATTCAGGGTAACCGTCATAGAAACGACGGATCCAGTGTCGGCCGGACCAATCTTGTAGATGCCGCTGCCATCCGTTTCGCTCCAACAAGCGATCGCTGATGGCGCCGTTGGTCACATGGGCGACGATCGCTGCGGCGTTGCGAATGCGGGCAATTTCTTCGAGCACGCGGATGGCGCCAATAAAGGTTTTGTAGCCTGCTCGTTGGCCCGAGCGAATGTAGTCGAGTGTCAAAAAGCCGGGCATGCCAAAGGGCTGATGATAATCGAGCCAGCAGATATCATCGTTCATTCGCCCGTATTTGGATTGCCACCACACTTGGGCCACCGACACGCTGCCCGCGACCAGCCGCCGCTGGACTTTGACAAACCGCCCACCTTGCATCACGATCCGGCCACATCGCCATGTACGCAACTGAGGTTGCCCGTCGCGAATGTCGGTGATGTAACTCGGTCCAAACATGATCCTGTTCTCGTTTGTCGTTCCGATTGTGGTGTGGGGCGTCGCGAAAGCTTAGTAAAAGTGACCGAAACTCTTGGCGAGTTTCGCAACTTGATCCCACGTTTAGGCGGCGGCTTGTTGGCCGTTGGCGATGGGCAGCCGAATCACAAACGCTGTTCCGCGACCCACCGTGCTTTCCACTCGGATGCGACCTTTGTGGGTGTCGATGATTTCTTTGCAGGCGGCGAGTCCCAATCCGGTGCCACCTTTTCCTGATTCGTCCGGCCCCGATTTCGTCGTGAAGAACGAATCAAAAATGTGAGGCAATTCGGTTTTGGGGATTCCGCAGCCGCTGTCACGGATTGTCAGCTCCACCCAATCGTCCTGAGTCGATCGGGCAAGTTTGATCAGGATCGTACCTCCTTCGGGCATCGCTTGCCGGGCGTTGATCAACAGGTTCAGTAGAACGCGTTGAATCTGATTGCCGCTGGCAAATGCCTTGGGGGTCGAAGCATCAATTTCAGTTTCGATGCTAATGCGGTACTTTCGCATCTCGCGTTCGAGTAGCACCAACGAGTCGTTAATGATTCCGACCAAGTCCGTCGGCTCCATCGATTCGCTGCGGTTGCGAGCTTGCGCCAAAATCGTGTTGGTGATCTTGGCGGCTCGTTCGGATGCCTCGAGGATTTTGGTCAGTGCCTTATCGCGGCTGGCGTCGTCGCGATTGCGAATGCCCAATTTCGAGTAATTGATCACCGTCATCAACACGTTGTTGAATTCATGAGTCGCGGTGCTCATCAATTCCCCGAGTGATGCGAGGCTTTGCAGTTTCCGCATCTCGGCACGAAGGTACTGGATTTCCGCTTGAGCGTCGTTGCGAGATGGCAGAGGAGATGATGACATAGCGATACGGTTTCATGCGAGCGAGTGCGGCAGGTTCATCGTCACAGCCGCGGCGGTGAATCAGACGATACCGAGGCGACAGCGACTGTAAATGATCTATCGTCGAAGCCCTTCGATCCGCTACACCTCGTATGATCGTACCTGCATAGTTTGCCATGCTCGCCGAGTCGACCTGTTCGCCGTGACAATTCGGTGCCGATTCGGCTGCGAAAGGATTCCGACTAGGCAAACTATCTTCATTAGCCCGAAATTTATTGCCCCGCCACTGTTGTACTGTGTCATGGATCGACCAATGCGAAATCAGGCAAGTGATTCAAAAATGGCTGACGAAAACGTGGTCCAGCGGCTGCGTCGTCGCACTCAACAAGCTCGCGACTTGGGGTTCCACGTCCGCACTGAATTGCTCGATGGCCAAGAACCGTCGTGGTGCATGATCGGCAAGCGGAAAACCATCTTCATCGATCTGGCCCAAACCGCGGCCGAACAGCTTCGCCAACTCGAAGAATCGATGTCCGAGTACCAGCAGCGGTTGCGGAAATCACGTCAATCAATGAATCCAGCCGCCTGATCGCCAGCGGTTGTAAAGCAGGAATCATTGGGTGAAATCCCGTTAGACGTTTGGGGCGCTAGCAGTCTGTTGATTTAATCGAAATGAAAATCGCATCGGTGAGCCGAGTGCCGTAAGGCACCGGGTAATGCGTAGAACCCGGCCGCTGACGCGCGAGCGGCTCATTAGATCAACAGCCCACTAGCCCCGGTTGAATGTCGGAACCGTGGCTAGCGCCAAAGCGGCTAATATACGGAATGACTGCTGCTGAGGTGCGGGGATCACCTCGCAAAAAAAAGAGTCTTTTTTCGCTGTCAGCCGCCGAAATCGGGTCGTTGGCTACTTTTCAGGCTCATGACACGGCACAATAGGCAGTCATGATTTGATTGTGTTGACTCGCTGCGATTCTGTGAGGCCGTTGCCCTGTGTTTTCCCGCCGAATGAAGCTGTCCGCTGCCTCTGGCTTTTGCTATCGATTTGGAACCGGCATCAAGGCGGGGGCCGATTTGCTAGCAATGCTGCAAAGCGAGGCGGGGTATGGACCGCCACGGCAACGTGCGGCGATGGTGTCGATCCGCGAGGCGGCCAAGCAGGGCGAGCTGCTGAGTGAATCGATGAAACGAGAGGAACCGTTTTTTCCGCCGCTGTTGATCTCGATGGTCCGGGTCGGCGAAGCCACCGGGCGACTTGAGCGTGCCCTGCTGTCGCTGGCCGAGCACTACAAACACCGTCTCGCGCTGCGTCAGAAATTCATGAGCTCGCTCGCGTGGCCTGGGATTCAGTTGATTTTGGCCGTCTTAGTGGTGTCGCTGTTCATCTGGTTAATGGGCCAATTCAACATGGCCGACATGCTTGGGTTTGGACTGGTGGGCACCCCCGGCGTTTTGAAGCTTTGGAGCTACTTGTTTGTTTTCGCGGTATTGGTCGGGTTGGCAATTTGGGCGTTCATGCGAAACGTTGGTGGGGTCCAAAATTTGATCCCGCTGCTGTACATGATTCCCGTGTTTGGACCCGCACTGCAGACGATCACATTGTCGCGATTTTGTTGGACGTTGTCGCTCAGTTTGGATGCGGGACTCGACCCCATTCGATCGATTTATCTCGCACTCGAAAGCACCGACAGCGATTACTACAAGAGTGTCGGCAAGGATGCAGAAGACGCGATTCTTGCCGGCGAATCACTCTCGGGAGCCTTAAAGGTAACGCGGCTGTTTCCCGACGAATTTATCACGCGAGTCGAGATTTCCGAACTCTCAGGAACCGACGCCGAATCCATCGACATGCTTGCTCAAGAGTATGACGAGAAAGCCAAGCGAGCGGTCGGCACGTTGGCAGGACTTGCTACCGGAATCGTGTGGCTTGGCACGATGGGCGTCTTGGTCTTTTTGATCTTGCGTATCGCGTTGAGCATCGGCGGAGCTTACAGCGACGCGTTGCAGCCGATTTAACGTAGGCCGGATCAAAATCGCGATAGCGATGCAGATCCGGCGGGATGCGAGAGTGACGGCGAATTCGTTGCCGCCGCGATGCCGGATCTTCGCTCCGCTGCGATCCGGCCTACAGAAACTTGAGTAGGCCGGATCAAAATCGCGATAGCGATGCAGATCCGGCGGGAC
>NZ_ANOG01000593.1 GCF_000346295.1 Rhodopirellula maiorica SM1
GGCTTCCATCGCCAAACCTGGCCCGAAGCCAAGCATTAACGTCGGAGGCTTCTGCCCGCTACTGAGCAACTCGTTCAACACAAATAGAACGGTAGGCGAGGACATGTTTCCACAACGACTCAATACGCTACGTGAGGCGTCCAAGTCGGATTCGCTGAGTGACAGCGATTCGCCACACGCATCCAAAATGCGAGGCCCGCCGGGATGAATCGCCCAAGATTGAATCTCGGCTAGCGACAAACCGGACTGGTTCAACCATTTGTCGAGCGGCTCGCGAGTCGCACGGCGAATCACGTCAGGTACTTCGGCCGATAAATACATCTCGAAACCGTTATCACCAATCGCCCACGACATCATCTCTTCGGTGTCGGGGATGATCGCCGAATAACTGCTCGTCAATGTCACTTGCTCGGCTTCGGCTTTGTCCGATCCCGATCCAATGACTGCCGCGGCACCATCGGCGAACAAGGAATTCGAGACGATCCGTTGAGGCTCCCAACCGTATTGTTGATGCAAACTGCACAACTCAACCGCCACCACCAAGACGCGTGCATTTGGATCGGCGTCAGCATACGCCTTGGCGACGCGAAGTCCGTTCATCGCACCATGGCATCCCATAAAGCCCACGTTGGTTCGTGATACCGTGGCGGGCAACCCAAGCTGGCGAATCAACGCGATATCGACGCCCGGAGCATGAAATCCAGTACAGGAAATGGTCACCAGATGAGTGATCTCGTCCGGACGAACGTCACAATCGGCAAACGCCTGCTGAGACGCTTCAACCGCCAACCCCTCGCCATGGTCGCGGTAGGCAACCAAACGTTGTGCCGTGGTGGGTCCCCGGTCCGTCGCGTTGTTGGCCGGCCAGTAAAACGACTGGTTTGCGCGATCCAAAAGTGTGGCTGAACTCGCTGGCTGTGGTTCAACAACTTGCGTTCCGCCAACCTGAGCTCCGGTTCCATTCGTAGCGGCGGCACCCACCGCCGCCGAGGAGACGTCGCTACCATCGAGCGACGCGTCGGAGTCCGATTCCAACAGCACGCTGTGACGCGACTTGACCCCGGTTCGACGATACAAGGTCGACAGCAGGCGTCGTTGTTGATCGTTCTCGCAACAGATTCCGTTGGCAATTTCAGCGGAGACTTCTTGGGTTACGGAAAGACTCGGTAGAGCGGTTCCCATACCATGGATCTTCATACTCGTGCATTCCTAATGGCTAGATACTGCTATCGACTTGGCGTCAGTCTATTCAAAATGATTACAGACTGGCAAATGAGGGAAGCCAAGCGAGAGTGTCGGAGGCAAATGGATGAAGAAACGCGGGAGCCGGACCAGCCCCGCTGCTCGACGTTTCACCCTCGGTTAAGCCCCCATTATCCATGGCAGAACGAATCTGCATAATGGCAAACGAGATTTCTGGGCAAAACGGCGGCTGAAATGGGTGAATTTGCCCCGTAGAGAGGGGTGAATGTACGTCCTCTGCCCGCCTGAGACGATACAGCCACAGCGTAACATGTGCACATACGTACACGCTAACCGCCCATTGGACGGTTAGCACACACATCTCAGCGATTCAAATCGAACGAAGAATCCGTGATCGTTCCGTCCGCCTAGACCAGGCTTATATGCCCCACAAAAGCATGGCGACGCATAGCTGCGTGGTAACGTTCGATCAAGAATTCGGCACAGCTCATGTTAAAGTATAAAACTTTACCGTGATCATCGATTCCGAGTTCGCTTACGACTTCATGCTCGCGACACCTTTGGCACGCGCTTTAACGGCCAGCTTGTAAGCTTCGTCGTGACCGTACTTTTCAACGGAGAAGCGTTGTGTCTTTCGTACACCCTTACTTGGGCTCCACTGAGCTACCCAGTACTGGTAGGTCGGCTTTGAAGGCCAGCGAGAATCGACCTCTTCGACAAGCCGAACCCCGACCACACCGGAGGTGTTGTTGGAGCGTACAATTTTCGACAATTGTTGTGGCGTGTAGCCCTTCAACTTGCTTTCCAACTCATCGCGGAATTTTTTCGCAGCGGCTTGTGCCTTGCGTTTTCCACCATATTCGTTGTCAGCAAAAAACTTGGTGTGCTTCTTTCCCTTGCGCATCAAACGCACAAGGAAGCCCCCAGAACTGTCACGGTCAATACGTGTGATGTTTCGATTCGCACTCATCGATGTTCAACTACATTACGAGTAAAAACGGGTGTCCAACTAATGGGATCAATTGTAGACGCCAAAAACAGGTTGCCAGAGACGTTCACTATATTGTACACCTATCTTGGCGCAAATTTTACGCAAAAAAATTGCGATAGGTTACATCGGAGAGCCATTTCTACCCCTGGCTGGGGATTTGAGACGCGATTCGAAGTGACAACCGACTTAACCGACGACGTCTCGTTTTTTTCAAACCGACGCCTCTGAGGCGCACTCCAACGCATCGTCTGGACCTCTACCAACGACACACTTGGGCGTCATGTCGCCCCGTTGGACGAGACGCCTCCGTTAAAATTTCTTGCGTCTTCTTTCGTCGAGCCGTGTCACTTGTGGTTCGATCCACTGCCCGACGTTGTTCCAATTCGTTGCGACTCGCACTCGCTCCGGTTGCATCAAGATGACCTCTGTCCTGCCTTCGTGAATCCGAAAGCGGGCATCGGAGTCGGGGCCGTCGAGCCCACATAGACGTCAATCTATTGCATTGGATCAAACGCGACAAGAACTTTGCATCAATGTGTCACCTGCCGCAGTGTCGATGCAACCAGACGATCGATGCAACCGGCTTTCTAGTCGAAGTCTGTGGTTTTATATCGTTCGGTTGCAATGAATCGACATCAAAATGGTGACACCCATGAACGTGTCGCCTCCGAAGATCGCGTCGGACGTAATCGTTTCGGTCTCGACGTCTCTTCATCGTCGTTGAATCGCGCGGCGAATCATTATGTTCTATTCATCTTCATCCACATCAACAACTTGGCAAACGAATTCAATGCGATTGATTCTCATTACCAAGTAACTGATGTTGCAGTGGATTCTTGAGCTGGTTGTACAGCAGCTATTCGAACTCGGCTCGTAAAAAGCACAACAAGCTTGTGTGAAGAGTCCATGTGCCGGCCGTGTGGACGATGTTTGCCACGGTTCTGTGCCAACCGGTTGGTCGCCCGAGAAACCACGCCTCCTACGTCTCTCTAGCCTTCGCTTTTACTCGGTAAACACGGGAACAAACGCTGTCGTCATCAATCCGGATCCGAGTCGATAATGTAAGAGGTCGATGACTAGGACGACGCGTTGAAGTAAGAAACTGTGTGATCGCTGCCCCCCAGAGGTGGCTGATCTGGCGCGTCGCCCGGCGTTGATGCTTCAGCAGCGTTTCTTATCATTGCGGCCGCAGGAACGTTGCCTCACCCGTGGTTGTATAATGCGTGTCCCCTCAATGGGAATTCCGCCGACCTCGTTTGTGGTATCGACGTTTTACCCAACATCCCCTCCCCTCTGTCCCACCATCGATCAGCAAGGACCTTTGCCCATGACATCCCCGGCCCAATCAAAGCGACGTTGGTATGGAATCGAGCGCCGCGACTTCTTGCGTTATATGGCGACCGTGTCGGCGATACCGACGCTGGCGCTGCGAGCTCAAGCCGAAGTCACCGAGAAGCCGCATTTTAGCGACAATCCATTTACACTTGGCGTTGCCTCGGGTGACCCAGCGCCGGATGGCGTTGTGATCTGGACGCGGTTGGCGGTGAAGCCACTTGAACAAGGCGGGATGCAAAACAAATCGGTGCGAACACAATGGGAAGTCGCCACCGACGAATCGTTTGCCAACGTCGTTCGTCGCGGTGATGCGGTGGCGACTCCTGATCTTGGACATTCGGTGCATGTCGAAGTCGACGGGCTGAAACCCCATCACTGGTATTTCTATCGATTTCACGCAGGCAACGAGACCAGCCCCACAGGCCGAACTCGCACCGCTCCGGCTTTTGACGCGACGCCCGATCGCATCCGTTTTGCGTTCACTTCGTGTCAACATTACGAGACCGGCTATTTCAACGGTTATCCCCACATGCAACGTGAGGACCTCGATCTCGTCATTCATCTTGGCGACTATATCTACGAGTACGCCGGAGCAGACAAGCGTCCGCGCAAACATATCGGCGGCGAAATCGAAACCCTCGACGATTATCGGACTCGCTATTCGCAATATCGACTCGACGAAACGCTTCAAGAAACACATCGCCTGTTTCCTTGGCTGGTAACCTGGGACGATCACGAGTTTGACAACAACTACGCGAACCTTGTGTCCGAACAGGACGGCGTCTCGCCGGAAGCGTTTTTGGCGCGGCGTGCTGCGGCCTATCAAGCCTACTACGAATTCATGCCGCTGCGGCGCAGTTCGTTTCCGCAAGGGCCAAACATGAAGCTGTATCGAGGTTGCCAATACGGTCGACTTGCCAATTTCCACGTGCTCGACACGCGGCAATATCGTACCGACCAACCCAATGGCGATCATCAAAAACCGATGACGGGCAAGGTGTTTGACCAGAAAGCCACAATGTTGGGCGACCAACAAGAAAAGTGGTTGATGCAACGTTTGCAAGACTCGTCGTCGACCTGGAACGTGCTTGCCCAACAAGTCATGATGGCACCGCTGAATCGTGGCGAAGGTGACGACCATCGCTATAGCATGGACCAATGGCCGGGTTATGAGGTGAACCGCCGCCGCTTGTTAAACTTCTTTCACGAAAAATCGATCTCCAATCCCGTCGTCTTGACTGGAGACATCCACGTCAATTGGGTCAACGATCTGCAACTCGACTTCCAAGACCCCAAATCGCCAGTCGTCGGTACGGAATTGGTTGGCACCGCGATGACGTCCGGCGGTAACGGCGGCAATGTGATTTCCGAGTATGAGCGTGCCGCTGCTCAGAACGACTTTGTTCGCTGGTACAATTCCAACCGCGGCTATGTCTCGTGCGACATCACGCCCGAGTCGTGGACGTCGCACTTCCGCACCACCCCGTTCGTCGATAAGCCAGGATCGCCGATCGAAACCAAAGCGTCGTTCGTGATCGAAAACGGCAAAGCAGGCGCCGCAAGGGTTTAGGCACCAGCGGCTATGTCGTTGAGATTGACACCAGATATTGTGGGTGAGTTTTTCTGCCGGACGATTCAGCAGTCACCTCTGCACCGACGAAGTCGATGCAGAGGTGGCAGAAAAGTGACGCAACTAAAAATGATGACGTCACCCCCAATGATTTCACAGCTCATACTAACGCTGCTGAAACAGATCGCTGGTGACAATCGCCGCGATCAAGTCGGCCGTCGGATAATCATCCGCCCGAACTTGGCCGATGATCGCATCGACCGCCCTGCGATCGCTCGCCTCGATACGGCGACCGAGCGCGTGGCTGAGCAACCGATTGGTGACGGTGCGGACGAAGAATTCTTTTCGTTCCAATAGCCGCTGACGCAGTTCAGCGGGTCCCGAAAACGTTTCGCCGCCGGGCAGAACCCCAGACGTATCAATCGTTTGCTTGCCGCGAGCATCGTAGGACTGGCGAACGCGACCGATCGGGTCAAAGCCTTCGAGTGCAAAACCGAGCGGATCGATTTTGCGGTGGCAAAGGTTGCATGCCGCCGACTCGCTGTGACGGACCAATTGTTCGCGGATCGATTTTGCGCCGCGAACATCCGGATCCAGCGTCGGCACGTCATCCGGGGGCGGAGGCGTCGGCGTACCGACTACATTTTCCAATAACCACACGCCGCGGACCACGGGTGATGTTTCGATGCCATTGGCTGATACCGTCAACACGCTAGCTTGTCCAAGCAGACCGCCACGCCGTTTGTCACGGAATACAACACGGTGAAAATCGGCCGCCTCGTCGACCGGAACTTGATCTTCGACGCCGTACAACTTGGCCAAGTCTCGATTGACGAACGAGTAGTTGGCATTCAAGAACGACAACACCGAAGCGTTGCGGTCAATCAAATCACGCAGGAACAGCTGTGTTTCCTGTTTCATTTCCGGCTCCAAACCGGCCGCGTAGTACTCGCGTGACGCTTTCGGATCCGGCGGCATGCTGCCCAGGGCTCGCAAGTTGAGCCAGCTGTCCAAAAAATCCGCTACAAATGCATCCGAAGCTCGACTGCCAAGTATCCGTTTTGTTTCGTCACGTAGTGTTTGTGGTTCATCCAATCGGCCTTCGTCCGCCAACCTTCGCAAGCGATCATCGGGCATCGACGACGTTAGAAAGTACGACAGCCGTTCCGCTAAACCGTGCTGTGACAACTCGTTCGTCGCCGCGGAATCCGGGGGGCTGAAATACAGAAACGCTGGCGAACACAAGGCGGCTTTGAGCGTGTCCTTATAGGCCTGAAACGGAGAGCCTCCACTACGAATTCGACTTTCATACAAACGAACCAGCCCCGCGACCTCCTCCGCCGTGGCAGGACGACGATAAGCTCGTGATGCAAACTCACGAATGAGCTCGGATGCGTTTTCCTCAGCGAAGCTTGCTCCACCAAGCAGCCTTTGTTGACTTTGCGTTGGCCATTGGACATCCACGGGACCGCGAATGCGGACTTCATGGATACGAATTTGCGGCAATTGGCCGTATTTGATCACCGCGTTCCGGCACGCGACAATTCCTTTTCCGTCGCGGACACTCGCGGGCAACGTATCGACGTGATTTCGGAACACTCGCGTGTAAGCACCACGAACGTCATGCTGTCCGTTTTCAAAGGTAAAACGCGGAGCAAATCCACGGTCCAGCGGAATTTTGAACGTGTACCATTTCAATTCGTCGTCGTCGATCACCGCCTCGGCCAACTTGGGCTGGATTGGCTGCGTATGAACCATATCGCCAAGCGACGTGTCGCCGGGACGAATCCCCATCCGAAACGGTTCGTCCAAGTCGATGAAGGTCGTCCGCTTGTTGTAAGGCGTGTCGCGGTGTAACGCTTCGGCCAGCACTTTCACTTCGTACATCCCGTCCACGGGAACACCATCGGCAAACCGATGCAGATGTCCGTATGCGCCTTCTGGCTTTTCATTCAGCGGGTGATCGTACAACACCAAGTGTTTGTAGTTGAACGCCAATCGGTGGGCGCGGTTCAGCTCGGGCTGCTGGACAAAATCATCCTGATAAACCCATTCTTGCGTTTTCGGCGGCTGAGTCAGTGCGAGCGATTTCTCGACGCAGTGATCCGCGGCGTCCAGGTATTTTTCCAGCAAGTGCCCTGACGTCACCAGCGTGTCGCCGATGTTGTCGAAATGATGAGACAAGTTGTCGGCGGGAAACTCCATCGTCGGATCAAACATGGTCATGTCGATGGCGAGCAAGTCGCCGACGGTGTTGCGATATTCGCGGCGTGACAAACGACGCAGCACGCTTTGCCCTCCGGTACTGCTCGTTTTCGCACGCATCGATTCGAGCACCCCAGTCAATTGCTCGATCGCGCCGACGCGTTCGACATCACTCGGTTGATCCGCATCCTCGGGCGGCATGCTGCCCAGCGTCAATTGGTCAATGATTTCCTGCAGCTTGATTTGTGTATCAAGGTGCGTGTTGGCAAAGTCGAGTGTTTCAAACTCGCGTTCACCGCCGGGGTCATCCGCCGTGTGGCACTCGATACAGTAGTTTTCCAGGAAAGCGAACGCGGGCTCCACCGCAACGGCCGATCCGTTCCCACCACCCCATGGAATCGCAAACAGCAGCGTGAAGCTAATAAATAAGGAGTAAACATTGGACCACCGCATCACGCCAAACCTCGCAGCGTTCCGGTGCTGGTGGCAAAACGGTCGGTCTCAACGCCGAACTTTTGCAACATCGATACAAATAGATTCGTCAACGGAGGCCGGTGAACTGAGTCTTGATCGAACGCCAACAAACGACCATGCTTGAAATCGCCTCCCGCTAAGATAACTGGCAGGTTTTTATTGTGGTGCGAATTGGCGTTGCCCATTCCGCTGCCAAACAGCACCGAAGTTTGCTCGAGCAAGCGATGATCCCCCTCATTCGTTGCTGATAATTTTTCGACGAAGCGGACAAACTGCTCGATTTGGTAGGTTTCCAACTTCACCAGCGCCTCGATCCGCTCGGTCAATTGTCCGTGATGGGACAACGCGTGATAGTCGCCGTCGACACCAAGATCACGTGGATTGAAATCGCCGCCGATTTCCAGCGTCGCGATTCGCGTCGAATCGGTTTGCATCGCCAACGCGATCAGATCATACAGTAGCGGCAGATCTTCGACCATGTTGCGGTTCTTCGGGCGATCCAACGGCGGCTCAGGCTTGGGTACGTCGATCCAATTGCGTCGCAGCCCGATTCGCTTCTCTACATCACGCACCGATGTCAGATACTCGTCCAACTTGTTGCGGTCTTGCTGGTTCAGTGTGCGGCCGAAGCGATGGGCATCGCCACGAACCAAATCCAAGATCGAACCTTGCAGTTTGAAACGGTCGGCGGCAGCCACCTTGTCTTTTTCGCTATTGCCGACGAACAGGACTTGAAACAACTGTTCGGGACCTGTGATCGGCGGAACGCGGGTGCCGGTACGAGTCCATGACAATTGGCAACCGCCATGGATACCACTTTCGCTGCCAACGGTCAGCGAGGGAAACCGTGTCTGGCCGGCAATCGTTTCGGCAGCGTATTGATCGATGGTGACGTTCGCGTCCGGCATCGTTTTGGCATCAATCTGGCGTACCCCCGATAGAAACGAGTGCACGGAAAAGTGGCCACCGGCGGTATCGTGATCCAAACCGGAAATCATCGTCATCCGATCCGAAATCGCCTTCAGCGGCGCGGTGGACCGCCCGAGCGAAAAGTCGCGATGAATGGTCAATCCATCGCCGGATTTGGCATTGGTGGCGGTGGGCCAGTATGCTTCGGGGTGGAACCCCAACATGTTCCCGATGCAAACCATCCGTTGTTTTGGCCCCGTTGATTGCTCAGAGGCTTCCTTTCCGCTGACTCGCATCGATGAAAAAATCGGCAGGCATACAGAAACGCCTGCGGCACGAAGAAGTTGGCGGCGATGGAAGTTGCTCATAAGAGGCTCGGTTGGGCAGGCTTCAGAGGATCAGGCGGCGAATCGGACGGGGCGTCCCGCTGAACAATTTATACGCTTTTTAACCGCGACAAAATTGAATTGGATCGGACACACTGTCTATCTTGCGGAATTTATTGTCAGAAAAGCGGCAGGTCGGATCTGCTAGGCGAATAGGAAATTATGGAAGACGCAAATCAACACGATCCCGCCACCCTCGAAAAACTGCCCGAAGGCGAGTTCATGCGGTTATTTATCAAGCATGAACCGGCATTGCGAGCGTTTGCGCGTTCAATTTTGCCCGATTGGCAGCTAGTCGATGACACGCTGCAAGAAGCCAGCGTCACGATGTGGGAAAAATTGGGGCAACTCCACGACCAAGCCGGCTTTCTGCCGTGGGCCAAAGTGATCGTGCGGTTCAAATGCCTCTCCGCCGTCGACAAACTGCGTCGGGATCGGCACGTGCTCAGCCAACAGGTGCTCGAATTGATCGCGGACGAGGCCGAGACGATGGACGCGGATGAAATTGTCGCAATTCGCTCCGCACTGGCGGTCTGTTTGACCCAATTTACGCCGCCTCACCGGGAACTGTTGTTGGCTCCCTACGCGGGCGACGGGCGAGTGAAACAGATTGCCGACCGAGGCAGCAAATCGGTCAATGCACTTTACAAATTACTAGGAAGACTGCGTCAAAGGTTGGCGTCGTGTATCCGCGGACAACTTGAGCCGGAGATGTCCTGAAATGGATCCTAAATTACTTATCCATCGCTATCTGATCGGCGAAGTCAGTGAAGCCGAAGCCAACGAACTTAATGACAGGTTGGTTCATGACGCCGAACTGCGTCGTGAATTCGTGATTGCTGCGGCAATGGACACCGGGCTTCGCGACGTGGCGTTTGAACAGGCGGTCGATGACGCGATCAAGCCCGCCACGGGTTCGTCGATCGAACCAGCCGGCAGTGCCGCAACGCAGACTTCGCGAACGAATGCCTTCGCGATGATCCTCTTTGCCATCGCCGCATCGATTCTCGCGGTCGTCTTGTATTCGCCGGCGTGGCTGGTGCCGACCACCGACGACGCGGCTGCGGTCGCCACCTTATTGTCGACCGAAAATGCCGCCTGGGAAAGTTCGCTGCCAACGACGCCGGGATCCGATTTGACGCCGGGAGTAATGAAATTGGTCGCTGGCATTGCGACGGTACGGTTTCGCTCTGGCGCCGAGGTGATGATCGAAGCACCTGCCAATTTGGTACTAATCTCGCCAATGCGTGGAAAACTGCTCGACGGAGCCGCCGTGGTCAGCGTGCCAAAGCCTGCGATCGGATTCGTTCTGGAAACACCCGACGGCTACGTTGTCGATCATGGAACCGAGTTTGCCGTAAAAGTCTCTGGCGAGGGAAAACCATCGGATTTCGAAGTGATTAAAGGCGAAATTTCGGTGCACCTCGTTTCGACAGGCGAAAATGCACGACTAACCGATCGTCAATCGGCATCGATTTCTCAGCAACGATTGACCACGTTCGATGGCCAGCTTGCCGAACGGTCACTCGAACAGTCGCCTCAAGTGCTGCGTGTTGGAACCGAGGGACGTACGACCTCGGTGATCCGCAACAACAAACGAAAAAAGCGTCACCATCCTGAGCTGCTGATGGTAAAACGCGGCGCCGCGGGTCCTTGGGATCAACGAGCGATGTGTTCGTTCGATGTCAGCGATATTGAATTTGATGCGGTGAAGTCCGCTCGGCTGCGTTTGAACTTGGTGCCGAGCGGAATTGGGTTCGCCAGCCGGCTACCAAAAATCAATCGTTTTGCCGTCTACGGATTGACCAATGATGCAAAAAGCGATTGGGTCATCGAAAGTCGATGGGAGGACGCACCGGGCCCCGAAGACGGTGTGCTGCTGGGAACATTCGAAATACCACGCAGTGTTCAACGAGGCAGTTTTGGTATCGAAAATGAAACACTTCTGGAATTCCTGAAGTCTCGTTCCGATCAACCAGTCACTCTAATCATCGACCGCGAAACCGGACAAATCGATGGCGAAGGGCCAGGTTTGGTTCACGCCTTCGCCAGCGATTCGCACCCCGAAGCATCGGGACCTATTCTCGAATTTTCACTTTAGTAATTAATGGCTGAATCATTCGTATGCTACTTTTTCCTTTAGATCGGTTCACCAGATCGATCAACATGACCGCGTGCACGCTGCTCGCAACTTTGGTCGCTTGTGCAAACGAACCGGTCTGTTCGGCCGACGAATCGACGGCGTCCCCCGCCACGATGCCCGCCAAACATGCTGCGGTTTTCAAACAATACTGCTTTGATTGTCACGATGCCGCTTCCGAAGAAGCGGGCGTCAATCTCGAGCAGCTTTCGTTCGACATCGCCAAGGACATCGAAAACGCCGAACGCTGGGCCAAAGTGCTCAACGCAATCAACTCGGGCGAAATGCCGCCCGCTGACGCCGAACCTATCTCGGACGACCAGAAGTCGGCGTTTCTAAAGGACCTCTCCGAACAGATGGTGATCGCCCGAAAACGGCTCAGTGACACCGGAGGTGTCGTCACCCTTAGGCGGCTGAACCGTCGCGAGTACGCCAACACCGTCGAATCGCTTCTCGGGGTACGTCCGGATGTATCCGTGTTGCCCGATGATCAAGCGACCTCGGGATTTGATACACAGGGCGCGTCGCTGTTCATGTCGAGCGACCAAATCGAACAATACCTCGCATCGGCCCGTCGCTCCCTTGAATTGGCATTGTCGCCGCAAAAACCAACGAAGATGCGCACCGTTCGTGTCGAACCCGAAGACGAGTACACGCCGCACTATGCCGCCGCAGCCGAGCAGATGCGAGACACGCGTCGACGTGCAGACGCATTTCTATCTCAAACGGAAAAGCCTGCTTCGGATTTTGGATTTCTGGATGCGTATCAAGCCAAACGACAACGCCGCATCGAGTGGCTTCCGTTAATGGAAGACTACCTCAATCGCCCGGAAACCAAGACAGGCATCACGTTGATCATGACGATCAAACAGGGTGGCTATACGAAGGTAAAGCTGCCAGTGCTGCATGAGTCACAGGACGGGCGTTACACCATTCGAGTGAGAGCGGCGGCCTACCCTGACGCCAGAGGACGTTTGCATTACCTCGAATTCTCTGAAGGCTTTGGCACCGGACGTACCCGACTTGGCTGGCGAAAAGTCACTGCCCCACTGTCGGCCCCCGAGATCATCCAATTTTCGTTTGTTCATCGTCCGGGCGAGAAAAAGCAGATCTGGATTCATCAACGCAGTCACCAAGATCGAGCTGACAAGAATCAAGCGACCATTGATATGCAGGCCAACGGGATCGGTACGCCGCCTGGGCTGTGGATCGATTGGGCCGAGTTGACCGGTCCCGAACCCGACGGGAACCGTGAACAGTTAGCGACGCAAATTTTGTTTGAGAAACCGGCCGATTGGACCGAGCAACGCTATGCCGGCGAAGTGCTGCGGCGGTTCGCCGAACGCGCATTCCGCGGCAAACCTGCCAATCGCGAGTACCTCGATCAATTGAACCAACGGTACCACGATAATCGCGCCGAGGGGCAAAGTCAGACGGAGGCATTGATCGACACGCTGTCAATCATCCTTGCTTCGCCAAGCTTTTTGTACATGATCGAAGACGCCGAACCCGGCACCGCGGACGGCGTTCGTCCCATGCTTAATGGGAATGAGTTGGCGGTCAGATTGTCGTATTTTCTATGGAGTGCTCCGCCCGACGATGAGCTGACCCGGCTCGGGCGTACCGGCGAATTGCTCGATAACGATGTGCTTCGCCAACAGACCACGCGGATGATCGCGGACGCCCGAGCCGACAAGTTTGTACGAGGTTTCGTCTATCAATGGTTGCAAATGGAACGTTTGGGAATGTTCCAGTACGACGGCGTTCAATTCCCAACGTTTGACAATGCCGCGCGTGAATGTGCTGGCGAAGAAATCTTTCAAACCTTTCAACTGATTTTGGATGAAAGGCTGCCGCTTCAAACGCTGCTTGATGCCGATTTTGTTGTCATCAACGACGTGCTCGCCGATTTCTATGAAATCCCTGGTGTCGATGGCCACGCGTTTCGCAAAGTTCCTGTTCCCAACGATTCAAAACGTGGCGGACTGCTGGGTACTGCGGCGGTGCTCGCGATGGGCTCCGACGGCCAACGACCCTCTCCGGTGGAACGCGGCGTTTGGGTCTTGCGTCACTTGCTGAACGATCCTCCGCCGCCTGCCCCTCCCAACGTTCCCATGCTTAGCCGCTTGGATGGACAACTGCTTGCCGCCCGCGATCTCGCCCGCGCCCACCAGGAACAGCCACAGTGTGCCAATTGTCACCAAAAGATTGACCCGATCGGATACGGCTTGGAAAACTTTGATGCCGCAGGGCTGTGGCGTGACACCGAAGTGATTACGTCCCCGGGAGCCTACCGTAAACGAAAGAAACTGAAGGAGTTCGAGATCGACGCAAGTGGCCAGTTGCCAGATGGGAGACAGTTCGCCAATTACAACGAACTGCGTGACGCGGTGTCAGAACGAGGCGAGGATTTTGCTCGCGGTTTTACTGAATCTCTGATTGGATACGGATTGGGCCGTCCCTACGGATTCACTGACGATGCTCTGGCTAACGAAATATTGTCCTATGCAAACAAAAACGGCTACGAAGTGAGTGCGTTTATCCATGCACTCACCCAGTCGTCCGCGTTTCGCACGAAATAACGATGCCGCGTGTGTTTAGGCATTTCCAATCCAATCGAATAAACTCACCAAACGGAAAGATAAAGATGAATTACAAGCTAAATCGACGCCGCGTCCTTCGCAGCAGTACCGCGTTGATCGGATTGCCGTTCCTGGAGTCACTCGGCCTTGCCCGGCCCTCTTATGCGTCGGAGTCATCGCCGAAAACGCCGCCGAAACGTCTGATTTTCCTGGGAATGGGATTCGGAGTGACTGCGGATCGTTGGTATCCCGATGTCAACACGGTCGGCGAAGACTACGATCTTCCAGGCGTGCTCAAGCCATTGCAGCGGCACAAGAAGGACCTCAGCATCATCCAAAATCTGATGCATCAATATTCGGCCGACGGGCATAGCGGAAGCACATTCTGGTTGACCGGCGCGAATCGCTACGCCATTCCCGGACAAAGTTTCCACAACACAGTCTCGGTCGATCAAGTTGCTGCCGAAGTGCTTGGCGAACAGACGCGATTTACCTCGCTGCAGCTCGCGGCAAAAGTCGGCTACGCGTCGGACGGTCACGGTCCCGGCGGTTCCCTAGCCTGGAATCGATCGGGAAAACCCGTCGCGGGGATCGAAACCCCCGTCGCGGCGTTCCACAAAATCTTTTCAAACGACACTACGCCGTTAGCCGAACGGAAACAACAATTAGCCAAACATCGCAGCGTTTTAGATACGGTAATGACCGATGCAAACGCGGTGAATCGAAAACTCGACGCCACCGACAAACAGAAATTGCAAGAGTACTTGCAATCGATTCGCGAAATCGAAGTGCGACTGGCCAAGGAAGATAAATGGTTGACGATCGACAAGCGACAGCCAAAAGATCCAGTGAAGGAACCAAACGAATCGCTCGAAGGTGTCGAAGAAATTCGCATGATGTATGACATCATGGTCGCCGCAATGCAAGTCGATGCTTCGCGAGTTTTCACCTACCGCATGCCATCCGACTCGCTGATTCAAAGTCTCGGCGCAACCATGACATCGCATACGATGAGTCATTATTCCGAAGGCGAACGTCGCACGGTTTCGATGAACCGCGATACGACCCACGCAAAACTGTTGGCTGAATTCATTGACAAGTTGAAAGCCACCAGGGAATCCGATGGCTCGAGTCTGCTGGATCACTGCACGATCACGTTTGGATCGAACCTCAGTTCGGTTCACAGCCTGAACAACTGCCCAACGCTGATCGCCGGCGGCGGAGCCGGGATCAAACAAGGCCGCCATCTCGTGATGAGTGATCGCAAAACGCCGCTCTGCAATCTCTGGCTCAGCATGTTGCGGGGCAGCGGGATCAACGCCGCCTCGTTCGGCGATTCCACCGGCGTAATCGACGAGTTGTTTGCAGCTTAGAATGTGGGATAGGCTTCCAGCCTGTCATCAGCCCTCCCCTTTCCATATTCCGCCGCAACGAAACTCGCCAAAAGTTTCGTAGGTATATTGAGCCGTGGGCCGTAAGGCACCGGGTAATGCATCGAACCCGGCCGCTGATGCGTCACGGCTCACTCGATCAATTAATCGCCAAGAGTTTCGTCGCCCCAGCAAACCTTCCTAAAATCGAAGCGGTCATTTCCGCAAGCCCTCCGACAACCCGCTACAATCACCTGTTCGCGTTCCTCCTCGCTCCTTCTCGCCCCCATCGGCTGATTCACCATGAGAACCTCACGCGACTCGATCCTATTCTTAGTGCTCATTGGCACGGTCCTGCTTTGCAACGTGTCCATTGCCAAAGACTCTCCAAATGTATTGATCATTCAAACCGACGAGCATAATTTCCGAACGCTCGGGGCTTATCGAGAAACACTGCCTCCGGACCAGGCGTTTGTCTGGGGTGATGACGCCGTGGTCCAGACGCCGTCCATCGATTCGATCGCAAATCGAGGAGTAATCTGCACGTCGTTTTACGCCACCAGTCCCGTTTGCACCCCGTCGCGGGCCGCATTCTTCTCGGGGGTCCCGCCGCATAAAACCGGCGCCCACTCCAACGACCAACCCTATCGCAACGACATCGTCACCTTTGCCGAGGTGCTGCGTCGTGATGGCTATTCAACCGGTTATGCGGGAAAATGGCATCTCGATGGACCTGGAAAACCTCAGTGGGCTCCCAAACGTCAATTCGGGTTTGCGGATAATCGATTTATGTTCAACCGCGGCCACTGGAAGAATTTGGAGATCGCCGATTCGGGTCCGCGGGTCGGGTCGCGGAATCAAAAAGACGCCCCCAATTACAACGTCGGCGACGCGAACGAGCAAACCTACGCGACCGATTGGCTAGCCGACCGTGCCGTGGACTTTATTCGCGAGCACGCCAACGAACCGTTCTGTTACCACCTCAGTATCCCCGACCCGCACGGCCCCAATACAGTCCGAGCTCCTTACGACACGATGTTCGCCGACATGGCGATTCGGCCGCCATTGTCGTTTTCGATGAGCCGCGAAAATCCCGCCTGGGCGGCGGCAACCGGCAGGAATGCATCACTCAAGTTCAATCCGTCGCTAATGCAGCACTACTTCGGCATGGTGCGCTGTATCGATGACAACGTTGGCAAAATTCTAAACACGCTCGATGAGCTGCAACTGACCGACCGCACCGTCATCGTATTCACCTCGGATCATGGAGATTTGTGTTACGAACACGGCCGATTGAACAAAGGCAACCCCTACGAAGGAAGTGCCAAAATTCCGATGCTGATCGCCGCCCCGGGAATCATCCCGCCCGCAACGCGGGTCGACCAAGCGTTTGGGACGGTCGACTTCGCCCCGACCTTGTTGGCACTACTCGGAAAACAAGCCCCCGAGTCCGTCGAAGGCCGCGACGCTTCAGGCGTGTTGACTGGAAAAACTCAATCTGATTTGGATGAGGTTGCGATCCTTCAATCATCAGGTTTGAAGCCCTCCTGGTTCGCTGTGATCAACGATCGCTTCAAACTTGTCTTTTCGGTTTCCGAACAACCTTGGTTGTTTGATCTCGAAAAGGATCCCCATGAATTGAAGAACTCAATCGACGTGACGGACAATCAAAAAGTGGTCCGATCGATGGCCGCCGCACTACGTGATTACGTCGCGAAGCAAGACGTGAACTTTGTGCACAGTAAGATCGATCAACAATTACGAGATCTTCTCGGCGACGACGCAGCGGCCGACGACGCAGCGACCGACGACGCAGCGGCCGACGACACAACGGATGGGCAATAGATTCGTTGCGACATGTTTACCTTCTAATTTGGCGGCCGATCGACGCCAATGCCCCACCGGCTATTCTCTATTATTGTCACTGAACGAGGCGACTGATGATCAAACCGCTTTTGTCGATGCCGCTGCTGCTCGCTCTATTTGTTGCCACTGCAACATCTTCGGCGAACGAACGTCTCAACATCGTGCTGTTGTTGGCAGACGATCTTGGCTGGACCGGGCTGAACTGTTTCGGCAGCGATCTATACGAAACGCCAAATTTGGATGCCCTTGCAGCGCGGGGCATCAAATTCACCAACGCCTATGCCAACTGCACCGTTTGCTCGCCGACTCGTGCATCGATCATGACCGGCAAGTATCCCGCCCGATTGCATTTGACCGATTTTATCGCAGGCCAAAACCGCCCCTTTGCCAAGCTGCAAATCCCCGATTGGACCAAACGTCTTGATGGCGAAGAATTGACGATTGCTGAAGTCTTGCAACACAGCGGTTACCGCACCGGACACATCGGAAAATGGCATCTCAGCGGCACCGGCAAACAAGGACAGGGCACCAAGCCAATCGATCAAGGGTTTGATGTTTCGCTTGAACGTCCCCCAGGCTCGAAGGGATACCTCATAAAAACGCCTTCGGGCGGCGAGTCCAAATCCCACTACCTCACCGACTTGCTGACCGACAAGGCATGCGAATTTATTGACCAGTCCAAATCAACTCCTTTCTTTTTGTATTTCGCCTACCACGTGCCCCACACGCCGATCCAAGGGCGACCGGATCTGGTTGATTACTTCGAATCCAAAGTCGATCCAAACGCAACCCACACAAATCCAACCTACGCCGCGATGGTAGCGAGCTTGGACCACAGCGTTGGACGGATCGTGACACAGCTCGAAAACAACCAATTGACCGGCAACACTGTCATCCTCTTTATCAGTGACAATGGCGGTCTGACACAGCGGAATGGGAAACACGATGGTTTTACCGAGAATCTGCCGCTGCGACGCGGCAAAGGCTCGGCATACGAAGGAGGCGTCCGCGTTCCCGCGATCGTTTACTGGCCTGAAGTGACGCCGGCGGGTTCGGTTTGTGATGAACCGATCATCACGATGGACTTGTTTCCCACCCTACAACACATCGCTGGGATCGAACCAAGCGAGTTGCATAACAACGATGGCCGCAGCTTGGCCCCCGTGCTTCGTGATCCAACGCATCGTTTTGATCGCGATCTGTTTTGGCATTACCCGCACTATCACGCTGGCGGCGACTCGCCCTACACCGCAATCCGCTCGGGAGATTACCGGTTGATCGAATTCCACGAAGATAAACGCGTCGAACTGTACGATCTCGCCCGCGATATCGGCGAAACAAACGATCTGTCGACAACGCTGCCTGCGAAAACCGCCGCGTTAACCAACAAGTTGCACGCATGGCGTGAGAGCGTGAATGCACAAATGCCAACTCCCAACCCTCGGTACGACGCTGATCAAGCGACCAAAGTTGTTGGGAAAAGAAAACCACGCGTTCAATCGATTCCGTGACTTGTTTTTAGCAACGAGCGATATAGCGGATCAGACCACCAGACGCCCCGCCCGCTTCCTTGGCAATCCTAGACATACAATCATGACAAAACAGATATTCTTCTCACCGTTAATCGTCTTGCTGCTCGTCACCGCAGCAGCCGCCGCACCACCGCAATCATTCGTCGGCGATTGGGCGTTGCAGATGGATAACGGAGACGCTGGCTGGCTAACAATCGACCAACGCGGCGACGATTGGTCCGCCGAGTTATGGACGGTCGGACAACCTAAAGCCGTTAACGACATTGCCTACACCGATGGCAAACTTGTCTTCAAACGTCAATGCAGGATTGGCGATGCCGAGTACCCGGGTGGACCGCCCACCGGACCGCGAGTGCCTTGCGATTTTGTCGCAATTGTCGATGGCAACAAAATCAAAATCACAATGACTGCCGCAGCGGGTGACGCAAATAGAACAGCCAACCACCGCGGCAAACGATTACCGCCGCTGCCATCGCGACCTGATTTGTCGCAAGTCACGTTCGGCCTGCCGATGGAATTGTTCAACGGAGTCGATTTGACAGGCTGGACGCTTTCGAACCCCGCACAGAAGAATGGCTGGAAAGCCATCAATGGCGAATTGGTGAATGAATCCCCCAAAGAAACGTTCGAGCCGTTTTCTCGCTACGGAAATCTGCGTACGCTCCGCACCTTTGGTGACGGCAAATTAACACTCCAGTTCAACGTGCCGGCAAAGGGCAACAGCGGAGTCTACGTGCGTGGTGCCTACGAAGCCCAGGTCACCGACCGCGACAGTCGCATGCAAGGAATCCAAGGCGTCGGCGCCATCTTCGGCCGAATCAAACCAACGAAGAACGCAGGAAAACCGGGCGGACAGTGGCAGCAATACGAAATCACCATCGTCGATCGGCACGCAACCGTCGTCCTCAACGGAGAAACGGTGATCGATAACCAACCGATACGCGGCAACACCAACGGTGCGTTCCAGGCTGACGTGCTGAACCCCGGCCCGCTGTATCTACAGGGCGATCACACTGCCGTCCGCTATCGCAACATCATCTTCCAACCGGTTACGGAAAACGAATCCTAGCATCATCGAACTCACCATCTTTAGAATGCTTCGTTTAACCGTTAGCCGATAGGCGTACGCTCAATGCCATCTACTTTGGCAACCATTGGGGGATGCTCAAGTAGTGGGATTCGCCAGAATTCCCATCTTCACGCGGCGAGAACTCCTTCTATCTGTGCGGACTGGCCCTATCGTCATGTGTCACTGCCGCACGCTGCGATTTTCAATGTTCGACTATTTGGCCACCAAAAATCGCAGGTTCATGATCTCATGCAGATCGACGGGAAAACGCTCGTGATCACGCGTTTCGGACCACTCGCGATAGAAGCGATCGAGTGATTTTAGGATGTCTCGGCGACTGACAATCCCCATCAACATCGGACCGTCGACGACCGGCAAATGGCGGTACTGGTGACTCATGAAGATCGATGTCAACGTAAAGATATCGGTCTCAGGCGTAACGCAAGTGGGATGGCGTTTCATGATCGTTTCGGCTGTCTGCGTGGGGCTCGGATTGCCGTAGAACAGATCGTTGGCAAGGAATTCCAAGCAATCCCCCTCCGAAACGAATCCCAACAATCGCTTTTGATCCCCGTTCTTTTGTGTCACGGGCGCGTTCGAAATGTTGTGCTTTTGCAGAAACGCAACAATGTCCGCGAGATGCATATCAGGCGAGATCGTCCAAACATCTCGATTCATCAGATCCCGGGCTGTGGGTGAGGCTACTGTGGTCATGGTTCGTATTCCTCGATCAATAAAGTGGTGGACATTCATACCGATACCCTCCATGACTTTGCTAACCGCATACCAAGCCACACCTCCCGTAGCGGAAGCCGTCAACGGCATGTTTATTTAATCTGACTTCAGAATGCTTCGATTCACCGTTAGCCGATAGGCGTACGCCAACAAATGCGAATACGCCTTCGGATGCTTTGTTAAC
>NZ_ANOG01000594.1 GCF_000346295.1 Rhodopirellula maiorica SM1
TCTTGATGCCGTTGTGGGCAATGGGGTTCCCGGAATCGCTACAATTGATTCCACACCTGCAGGAACTCGAACAGCAGTCGCCCGACAAGATCGCGATCGTCGGCGTAAACTTGGATCCCGCCGGAGCTCCTGTGGCGGAGTTCGTTCGGCAAAACAATTTGAACTTTTCAAGCTATCGAGCCGAATCGTCCGCCACCGCTGAGATTCCGAACGAAGTCGCGGCGAGGTTCGGCATGGTGTCGATGCCGTTCTTGGTGGTGCTGGATCAAGAAGGCCGCGTTGCATCGATTGATTACACGATCGCACAATTAAAACAAACGCTAAAACGACTTCAGGATTAGACCGCAAGCGAAAGTCAATACAGAAAAATACGTTTTACAAATCTTGTCAAGCAATGATGGATTCGCAGCGTTCTGAACTACACTGGGTGATTCAATGAGAAGAGCTATCCGAATCCACTTTGTCGGAAGTCATCTTATGTTGAGGACCTGAGATGCAATTTATTGAACTAACAGGAAAAACATTATTGGACGTCGTCAACGAAGGCGAAATCGATCTGAAACAGATGCATGAATCGGGCGTCAACGGCGATTCAATCTTACGAATTAACAAGTTCGGCGAGATCGAATTGCGGTCGCGTGACGAGTGGCAGCTGGTAGGCGGATTGATCGGCCATTTCGAAGACCGATTGATCTCGTTAACAGGACTCGATTGGGCCGAATGAGCGTGAATGCATCAACGCCATACGATCGACCCACTGCTTCAATCGCGATGCACACAATCGACCACTGCGTCCCTGATGACACACGTCGCCGCGGACCGCGTAACAATCCGGAAAAATACGCTCGGAAATAAGCGAGTCGATCATCGCGATGCGAATGGATCCCGCCAACGACCATTTCATTGACGCCTGCTTTGCGATTTGGCCAATCGTTCTCAGTCGCTCGTAACCGAGATACTCGATCGACGAGCGTCCTGTTTTGCTGAACGTGTCGATCAAGCAGCGACGGAACCCGAATTCTCCGGCCAATTGGAAAACCTGTTCGGCCGGCAAACACGCTGCCGAATCGCTATCCGCATAGGCGACGGCCACCAGTTCGGTGGTCGGACCGATGCACTGCGACGCTGATTCCCACAACCCTTGCATCGCCGCAGCCGTCTTGATTTGCGAGGGGCCGATCTTGGCAAAATCAAACGTTCGGGGCAACTGCGACGCCACCGCTTGCCAACCTTCGGCTTCGCCAAGTGCTGCCGAGAGCCGCGGCCGTGCTGGGATCAAAGAATCGCCCCCCGCCGCCGTGAAACGGTTGAGCTGATTCAATTCGGTTATCCGCAATGCAGCCGAATGCCAAACGGTGGGGTCCACCGGCGCCAACGCACCATGGCGTGGCTCTTTGAAGTCGATGATTCCCACGCCAGTGGCAATGGCGTCTTGAAACTCACAATCGTCCCTCACACTGACTAGCAGATCCGTCACAGAACAACACTTTTCGTTTTTAACAGAGACAGAAACTATGGCAATTGCAGCATAAACCGGATAGGCGATCGCAACCAAAGGGGGTAAAGTCGACACTCCTAAACAGCTAGGCAGGAGTATTTGCGTATATTAGCCGCGTTGGCGCTAGCGGGCTGTTGATTTAATGAAGTTTACTATGGCACGTGACTGATGGACTACCTCGTCCATCAGTAGTGTATTCGACGGACTAGGAAGTCCATCGTACGACGAAATCAACAGCCCGCTAGCCACGGTTACGACATTCAACCGGGGCTAGCGCCCAAACGGCTAACGCGATTCCGGCCTACCTGCGTGACGTTATAACCCCACAGCTTCCTTTCAACATTCAAAGCCAAGTTTTGAAGTACGAGTCCATCAACAATCACGCGGAGCTCGAAGATCTCTGTGAAGAGATCGCCAAATGCCGTTTCGTCGGATTTGATACCGAGTTTGTATCCGAAGATAGCTACCGTCCAGAACTGTGCTTGATCCAGGTCGCTTTTGGGGACCGCTTGGCGATCATCGATCCCTACCGGGTGGAAACCACCGATCCATTTTGGGAGGTCCTTTCCCAGCCAGGACGAATCGTGATCGCCCACGCGGCTCGCGAGGAGATTCGTTTTTGCTATCGCTTTTCTGGAAAACCGATCGCGGGACTGTTCGACACCCAGTTAGCCGCTGGCTTTGTGGGCATGGAGTACCCCGCATCACTAGCGACGTTGGTTCAGCGATTGGTCGGCAAGTCGTTACCGAAAGGCGAAACGCGAACCAATTGGCGGCATCGCCCCTTGAGCAAGGACCAGATCACCTACGCGCTGCACGACGTGGTGGATCTCGAGAAGATGTACCAACAACTCAACACGATGGTATGTGATCTGAATCGCGAAACGTGGGTTGCCGAAGAAACCGCCAATCTGCAGCAAAAAGTCATCGACGCCGAGACTCGCGAAAACTGGCATCGCGTCAGTGGATCGTCGGGGCTAAACCCTCGCCAATTGGAAACGGTTCGCCAATTGTGGCTATGGCGTGAAGACCGTGCTCGCGAAACCGACCGGATTCCACGTCGGGTGATGCGTGACGATTTGCTGGTCGAATTGGCCAAAAAAGCTTCGACGAACATCGACAAGATCCGCAGCATTCGCGGACTCGAACGACGCGGGTATACCGGCCAATACGAAGCGATTGCCGAAGCGATTCGTGTGGCATTGGAAACACCCGAGTCGGATCTGCCGCGTCGTCCACGTGGCACGCGGCGTTCGGTTTCGCCGATGTTGAGCCAATTTCTATCGACATCGATTGCGTGTATCAGCCGGCAACACAAACTCGCTCCGCCGATCGTGGGCAACGCTGACGATGTTCGTGAGCTATTGGGTTACGAATTAGAACATCGCAAAAACGATCCCGAGCCATCACTATTGAAGGGATGGCGAGGCGACATTGTCGGCAAATCGTTCCGCAAACTTTTAGCCGGTGAACTTGCGATTCGCGTTGCCGATGTCAGCGAAACGCAGCCGCTGGAATTCATCGAAGTCAAAGAGTAAGCAAGCACGCAGTGAGACGACCGGATCAGTGTTGAACGAAACGAGCCGACCTCAAAACGATGAGGCCGGCTCGCGTTACAATTCGATCTTGTTTTAGCCACTGCTCTAGCGGACGCGGCATAAGGCGTCCGCTTGCAGCGAGTGGGATGTTCGAATTAGACCGGGCGGCTCGCTCCGCTCCGCTACAAAATCCTGACCGGGCGGCTCACGCCGCTCCGCTATAACAACCTTCACCGCTTTAGCGGCTTTGCACGTCGCTGCTGCGGCGGCTCACTCGCTCGCTTTGAGGACTCATATAGTGAGTGGCCTCTTCCGCAACCAAGACGGTGTCACCCGATCGGACTTCGGTGCGGAAGCGATGGTGTCCCGCACGATCTGCCTTGGCAACGACTCGCAAGCGAATCTCTTGACCAGCCCCGATGCGAGGGATTGGATCGAACAAGACTTGGCCGGTCAGCAATTCGCCACTTTGGCCTTCGATCTTGTTGGGTTCGATGCCGTGACTGAATTGAGCCAATGCACGGATGTCGGTCGCTTCTTTGCTGCCGCGGTTTCGCACGATGATCTCGTAAGTCACGTCGGAACCGATCGGAGCCGGGGCAGGGGGATCATTGATCGTCAACACAAGGTCAGCAATCGATTCGACTCGAGTTGCCAACGCGACGCCGGTTTGACCGGCGGCCGAGCCTTTGCAATCGAAGATGAAACGTTGGTCACCCGTAGCGGTCATGTTACAGCGGAATTGGTAGTTGCGAGTCGCACCAGGTGCCAGAGCATTGACCTGCCACTTGAGTGTACCGTGCTGAAGCTGAGCTTCCTCGAGCCCGCCGAGGTACTTCACGCCGCCGGGCAATTGCAGCGTGGCAACGATTCGCTCGCTGGTTGCCGAGCCCGTGTTCTGGACCTGCAAATTGTAAAGCGATTCGGTGTTCTGGTACTTTAACTCGGGGCCGGTCAATACCGCTTCGAGTTTGGCTGAGGCTACTCGGATCGTCTTCTCGGCTTCGGCACGAAGATCGAGGTCACCCGATGCCATGCCGTGGATCTTCAGATCGACCAGGTCTTGAGCCGTCAACTCGACTTCGAACTGAGCCTCTTTGCCCGCCGGAATGTCGCCGATCCGCTGGGTTTGCGGAGTGGCCGAGTTAGGCGACAACGTGAAGACCACGTTGGGCGCGGTTCCATCGCCGGGATTCAAAACGCGAACCGTGTAGGTTTGCGATTGACCGTAGATTACTTCCTCGGGTCCTTCGATCGTCAGATCCAAGCGAGGTTCTTGCACCTTGACCGTCGCGGTGGCGTGCTGTGGAGTCATCGTCCAATCGACGTCCAAAGCATGGGTACCGCTTCGTTCAGCTCGCAATCGCACGAACATTCGCTCGACCGATCCCGCAGGCAACGAGTCAATCGTCCACACCAAACGCTCTGAATTGTCTTGGGTTTGATTTTCAATATGGCCTTGCGAGGCGTTATGTCCATGGATCTCGGCCCAGTCAGGGATGACCGCACGGACCAAGACACCTTGAGCATCGATCGCCCCTCGGTTTTCAACACGAATTTCGTATTGCTGAGTTTGGCGGATCATGATTTCGCCAGGACCAAACGTCACAACGCGAATTCCAGGCAATTCCGATGCTGTCGAATTTTGCCCCTCCATCAGAGCACGTTGCGAATCCAATCCGTCCGATCGGGGCGTGCCCGATCGCATCGAATTGGTTCGTTGCGAATCGTAACGAGGTTGCGCGAAGTTGTCGCCCGAGTAGTTACCGGTCGCCGAGTTTGAATTGCCCTGATAGTTATCCATATCGTGCAGTCGAGTCGGTTTTGTCACCGAGTTTGACGATGCGTCGGCCACGGCGGGAACCCCCACGGGTTGACCGAAGGTGACCATTTTCTCGGTGCGGACGTTGAAACCGTCTCCGTCGTTGGTGGCTGCAGCAGCATTGCCACTGGGTTGACCGGCAAGACCGGAACCAATCGGAGCGATGATCTGGCTGGCGGCAGCGGCGTCGCTTTGCGTGGGCACCAATTGGCTTGGTCCAAACGCACTAACCGGAGGCCCGGCGCGATGCGAGATCGCTTGAGCCGATGGCGTCGGTGCAAGATGTTTATCCGGAGCAGGCAAGGTCGATGCCGGCGACGTCATGTCCGGAGTGTGATATCCGGCGGAAGGGTTGGGAACCGCAGCAACTGTAGCGGAAGGTGACGCCGCAGCGGCGGGCAATCCCAACGATGCCGGCGCCGATCCGGATGCCGTCGGTGAGACAGCTTTGGCGGGCGTCTTGGCAACCGCAGCAGCAGGCGCCGGTGCCGCAGCAGGGGCGGCCGCTGCCGGTTTAGGTGCCACAGCAGGTGTTGGCGTGTTCACAGCCACTTGGGTCTTGGCAGTTTCCGCTTTGCTAGTTTCGTCTTTGGCAACCTTTGGCTTAGGCAATTCGACCGAAGGGGTTGGTCCTGATTTCGCAGCGACATTGGGCTTCGCGGCGACATTGGCTGTCGCACCGGCACCGCTGCCACGACGTGAACTGGTTCCCGATTGACTGCTTGTTGAAACCTTTGACTTCGAATTCGCAGCCACCTTGGTTTCGGCGACGGGTTCGGATGACTCAATTTCGCGACGAACCACTTTAGGAACAAGTTCCGGCGTTGGTTTGCCAGCCGACGCATTCGCAGAGGATGAAGCGGCCGAACTCGCAGGCGATTTGATCTCGGCAGGATCGAGCGCGTCCAGCGAACGACGTCCGCTGCGGCGGCTACTTGTTTCGCTCGACAACGCGTTTGTATCGTGATTCGTTCGGCTGTAGGTTTCGCGAGGGATGACGCGTGCCGCCGTCGGACGTGAAGTAACCGGACGCAAATCAGCAACGTCGCTGCGATCGACCAGCACCGAATCCGATGGCGGTGTTGGGACGCGAGACGCAGTTCGGGTGGAGACCGGATCCGCTTTGAGCGGCGCCGGTGCACGGCCGCGAATCACACGGGCCGTGTTCCGTTGGCTGGGGTCCCGAATCGGAGTGCGAGCATCGGTTTCTGGGGTGGCAGTACCGCGGTGATACGGAATGCCGCTCCAATCGGCAGGCTCACGGTCGGCAGTAGGCTGGCTGGACGACCGTGCTTGCGTCTGCGAAGACGACGTAGTGTCGGAACTCGATGATCGACCGAACAACCCGCTGAGGATTCCTCGTGATTCGCGATTGCGTTGAATTTGGTTGTGCGCGTTGTTGGCGGCAAGCGAATAGAACAGATTGGGGGCGGTTTTTGTCGCCGAAACTGAATTCGTTTGCTGATCGGCGACCTGAGCAATATTTCCGTTTTGCCCCGTCGATTCAAACGCCGCCTGAGTCGCAGTTGGGCTCTCCCCCATCGCTGCGGAGGACATTAAACAGGCAAATGGGATGGCGAATAGCTTCGAAGCCACTAGCATTTTGCGATTGCCGCGCATGCCTACATCTCACGATTTTAGAAAGGAAATTGGATCTTTGGGTTCATCGTCTTTCCCGACCCGCACGGTCCAATAAAATTTGACGGTTATGCCGATTTTGGGTCGTGGATCTCCCCAGAATTCCTTGATCCAACCTGCTTGGGGGATTTCTGGCGAAATCCATTACGGAGGTTTGGGGGACTTCTGGCGAAGTCCACTACGGAGGTTTGGGGGGACTTCTGGCGAAGTCCACTACGGGGGGCTGGCCGCTGCGAGGGCACCTAAACGCTTCATTTGCCAAGCGTTACAATTCGCTTTGGCCATATTGCCGTCCTGTTTGCCGTCCCCCGAACCAGCAAAAAAAGAACAACGACATGAGTCGACGCGAAAAAATCGAAGCCATGCTAGCTGACGAGCCCAACGACACGTTTCTGCGTTACAGTTTGGCGATGGAGCACAAGAGTGAAGGCGACTTTGCCGAGAGTCTTCGCCGGCTCGAAGAATTGACGCACGATGATCCTCCGTATGTCCCCGCGTTCTTTATGGCGGGCCAGATTCTCGCCGACTTGGCACTCGAAGATCCTACGCGTTTGGACGAGTCACGAAAATTTTTGCGTGATGGCATCGACCAAGCTCGCAGCCAAGGCGATGCCCATGCCGCGGCAGAAATGAGCGAATTGCTATCATCGCTGGGTGAGCGGGGCGAATTGTAGCAGGGCAGGGGACTGCGAATAAATTTTTTTGTTCTTTCATCGTGAACCAACAACCGTAGGCGAGTCCGATGGCGGCCGACCAAAGCCATGCAATTGTTCTGCGCACTACGGAATTTAGCGAGACAAGTCTCGTCGTGACGCTCTTCACACGCGACTTTGGGCGGTTATCAGCGATCGCCAAAGGGGCTCGGCGGCCCAAAGGTCCCTTCGAAGGTTCGCTTGACCTGTTAGCCGTTTGTCGTGTAGTCGTTCATCGTAAGAGTAGCGATGCGCTCGATTTGTTGACCGAAGCGAAACTGCATCGTCGGTTTCGCGGGGCCGATCGTTCGCTCGCTCGCGTTTACGCAGGCTACTACGTCGCTGAAATATTGCGACTGATGACCGATGACCACGACCCTCATGTTGATGTTTACGATTTGACGATTTCCGTGTTGAACCAGATCGATGGTGTTGGCGATGTTGCCTCGACCATCCTTTTTTACGAAGCCCAGATGCTGCGGTTACTCGGCCATGCGCCGGGAACCGATCGCTGTACGGACTGCGGAAAAGAGATGACAACGACGGCGTCGCGGATTCCGTTTGCATTGGCGACCGGAGGGATCGTCTGTTCCAACTGTGCCCCGCGTCAGCATCAATTGATTTCCGTTCGCAACGTAGTGATCGAGCAACTCCGAAATTTGGTCGATTCCAAAACGTCACTGCCAACCTCGGTTTCCACCCACGTTTATGGGGAGCTGAGAGCCGTGATGAGCCGATACATACAAACGATCGTGGGCAGAGTGCCCCGAACGCAGTACCTACTGCCGCAGTCGGTGCAAACCGAGACCCTGCCGTCTGCCTCGAATCCTACGGAACCGACCGCATGAAGCGATACGACCAAACCATGCAACGATTGCTACCAAAATCGATCCGTCAATGGATTCCGACCTACGAGATGCTCGTTCCGCATCCAACGATGCCGCGTGTCCTCGGCACGTCTCGCGTCTTCGGCACGTCGCGCTGGATTGCCACAGCGATCGCGGTTTGCACGCTTGGCGGGGCGACAGGATGTCAATCGTTTTCGCGCCCCCCCAGTTTATTCCCATCGGATTCGTCGTTATATGACGTGCCCGACGAAGACGGCGGTCATCACGCATCGGAATCGAATTCCTTTGGCGACGTCGCTCGGAAGAACACAACCCGCGTGGTGAACTTTGTCACGATGCGTGAACAGGAAAACGTGACGAAGGCAAAGGACCTGTACAAGCAAGGCGACACCGTTTTCCGCCAAGCCGGGACGATGAACGACGAAGAAGCCAAGACAACCTTTCATAAGGCCGCCAAACTGTTTCGCCGTGCCAACGAAGCATCACCGGGAACGGCGCTACAGCAGGACGCGATGTTCATGCAGGCCGAAAGCTTGTTTTTCGCCGACCGTTTAAAGGAGGCGAGCGAAGTTTACACCGAGCTGCAAAAAACCTATCCACGCAATCGCCACAACGACCGCATCACCGCACGATTGTTCAGCATCTCGCGGTACTGGATCGACACCGAAAAAGCGACCGAGGGCAAGTGGAAGTTCTTGAACTTGACCGACCATAAACGTCCGATCACCGACGCCGACGGTCATGCCATCCGCGTGTTGGATCAAATTCGCTACGACGATCCAACTGGCAAATTGGCGGACGACGCGACGATGGCCGCTGCTGCAGAGAACATTCGCCAAGGCAAATTCGAAAAAGCTGACGAGTTTCTCACCGATTTGCGAGAAACCTACACCGACAGCGACCATTTGTTCCTCGCCCACCTGCTAGGCATCCGCTGCAAGTTAGAGATGTACGCGGGACCACAGTACAGCGGTTTAGTGCTGGATGAAGCCGACAAGATTGTCAAGCAAACACGCACTCGATTCCCCGACAAACTGCGTGAGGAAAAGTATTCGGAGATCCTTGCTCGTGCTGCCTCGGAGATCTCATTTCATCGAGCCGAACGCTTAGCGACCCGAGCTCAGTTTCGCGAAAACAAGAAAGAGTATGGTGCGGCTCGCTATTACTACAACGAATTGCTGAAATCGCACCAAGATACGCCGCATGCTGAAACGGCTCGCACGCGATTGGCAGCAATCGAAAAACTACCGGACGTGCCGACACCACAGCTTGCGTGGCTAACGACCGTGTTCCCGGATTCGAAAGCCAGCACTCCGCTTGAAACGACTTTCGACAACGGCGAAGAGCGTCCTGAAACCGATAGCCCCACCATGCTAAGGTAGTCGACGGCTGTGAATCGAATCGTCATACCAATCGACGCAACTGTTCGCAGCATTTTGTTGCTGGTCGTCTTGCTATCGCTATCGATCGCAAGCGGATGTTCGCTGTATCAGTACGGCCCCGCGTCGCTGTATCGATCAGACATTCGCACGGTGCATGTTCCAATCGTTCGCAATGAGACCTACCGTCACGATCTGGGACCACGATTATCGCTGGCCATCGTGACCGAGATTGAAAGTCGCACTCCGTTTAAAGTCGTTTCGGACCCAGGAGCCGACAGCACGCTGTTGGTTGTCTTGACCAATGAAAACAAGAACGTCCTGACCGAAACAACCTCGGATGACCCCCGAGCTCTTGATGCGACGCTTACCGCGCGAGCGGATTGGGTCAGCCGTCGCGGCGAGAAGCTGTTTCAGAACACTGTCGCCCCGCAAAGCGGTTCGGCAATCTCGTTCAGCCAAGACTCGCGATTTGTGCCCGAAGCGGGACAGTCGATCGATACGGCGTTGCAAGCGACGATTGAAAAGCTTGCCCAACGCATTGTTTCTCAAATGGAACTTCGTTGGTAAGCCAATCCGTTGTAGAATGTGCCACGACGTTCAATCAATGAACGCGATGGATGCTTCTTCAGCACACGCGATGGCAATCTCAAGTTAATGTCTGCAACGGACTCGGGCTCAGAAAACAGCCCTGATAATACCGCGAATCCCCTGGCCGATTCTGAGCGGGCCGACTCTAAACGGGCCGACTCTAAACGGGCCGACTCTGAGCGGGCCACCCCTAAGCTGGCCGAATCAAAACGTTGCGAGTACTGGGACGTTGGCAAACGGCGGCTCCGCTTTGGCCGCGTTCCGCTGGTGATGGGAATCGTGAATGTCACGCCAGACAGTTTTTCCGATGGAGGGCGACACCAGCAAGTGGATGTGGCCGTCGCCGCGGCGCTGCAAATGCAAGCCGATGGGGCTGCGATCATCGACATTGGCGGCGAAAGCACACGGCCGTATAGCGACGCGGTCGATTGCCAAGAAGAGATCGATCGCGTGATGCCAGTGATCGAGAAATTGAGATCATCCGGGCAGTTGACGATCCCGATCAGCATCGACACGTCCAAGGCCGAAGTAGCCCAACAGGCACTCGATGCCGGCGCCGAGATCATCAACGACGTGACGGGACTCGAGGGCGACCCGGCGATGGCCGAGATCGCGAGAGAACGCGGGGTCGGTGTCTGCGTCATGCATATGCAGGGCACACCGCAAACGATGCAAGACGATCCAAGCTACGACGATGTCGTGGCTGAAATCGAACATTATCTACGACAGCGACTGCGTTGGTGCGAACGGATCGGAATCCGCCGAGACCGAGTGTGCTTGGATCCCGGGATCGGTTTCGGCAAGACACACGAACACAACTTGATGCTGCTACGTGCGACCGGTCGATTCGTCCAACTCGGTTCGCCCTTATTGATCGGGCATTCACGCAAAGGCTTTATTGGGAATCGGATCGGCGACAAAAATGCCGACCGCACGGCAGGCACGCTGGGGGTTTCCCTGGCGATGGCCGTAGCGGGAGCGCAAGTGATCCGAGTTCACGACGTCAAACCAACGGTGGATGCCCTGACGCTTTTCGAAGCCTCGGGCGGTCTCGATTAGCGAGACTTCGGTGGCGTCGACTCGTCGCGTTTGGATTGGCGATTCTTCTCGCTTACAGCCGAGTCGTTTTTCGTCGATGACGATGTCGGCCCGGTGACGAACAAATGGCACGTATCGACCGTTCCGTTGGCACTAACCTGAAACGTATCTTTCAAGCCATGAACGGTTTGAACGGTGTAGGTTGCTAGATTAATCATCTTCGGTTCCCCTGCTGCCCAGCGCAGAATGACGTTTAGTACTTTAAAAGTATTCGCCTATTTCCTACGAAATCTCCGAACAAACTGACACCGATTTGCCAGAAGAGAGACTCTAGGAATCAGTTTATCACGAATGATCCGAATAGTCGCATCAAAACCAGGTCCATGGCAATGTGGAATTCCAAAATCAATGGAGTACAATCACCCGCAAAGCCCCGCCATGGTAGCCACAGCAAACACAAGGCAACGTGACGGGGTTATAATTATTTCGACCCGAGCAATCCGGAAACTTTCCTAAATCCGGGCAAACGAAAAAGACTTACTCGGTCCCTCGAAAATCGACTTCGCAGATAAAGTTTCTTGATGTCTATAGGCACGAAACAAAATCGGCGAAGTCTCATTTTGATTTGATCGCACCCTCGATACACCCCTCCATCCCGAAGCGACCTGTTTTATGTCCCCCCACACTTTGATTCGCGTCCTGCTGATCGGCATCAGCATCATGGCGACCCTGACGACAACACAACGTGCGGAGGCGGAACCGACGCGGCCTAACATTCTATGGATTACGAGCGAAGACAATGGACCGCACCTGGGGTGCTATGGCGACACCTACGCAGACACACCCCACATTGACGCTTTGGCAGCAAAGTCGTTGCGATTTCGACATTGCTGGTCCAACGCTCCGGTTTGCGCTCCGGCCCGAACGACCATCATCTCGGGAATGCATGCAACCAGTCTGGGAGGACACCACATGCGAAGTGGAGTTCGCTTGCCAGCCGATATGAAATTGTATCCGCAAGTGCTTCGCGAGGCGGACTATTACTGCACCAACCACTCCAAAACGGACTACAACTTTGCCAATGGGGATGCGGGTTGGCAAAAGGGCGGCGGCAAATCGCCATGGCGAAATCGTCCAGACGAATCGACGCCGTTTATGTCGGTGATCAATTTCACGATCAGCCACGAGAGTCAGATTCGCAAACGGCCGCACACCTTGGTGCATGATCCAGCCAAAGCACCGCTGCCGAAATATCATCCGGATACGCCTGAGGTACGTCACGATTGGGCTCAGTACTACGACAAGCTAACCGAAATGGACAAGATGGTTGGCAGCGTTTTGAAAGACCTCGAAGCGGATGGATTAGCGGATTCGACGATCATCTTTTACTACGGTGACCACGGCAGCGGGATGCCGCGTAGCAAACGTTGGCCATTCGATTCGGGATTACGTGTGCCATTACTGGTTCATGTGCCGGAGCAATTTCGTTCGCTTGCCCCCAAGGATTACACGGCGGGCGGCGAGTCGACTCAGCTGGTCTCGTTCGTTGATCTTGCCCCTACCGTGATCAGTTTGGCAGGAGTCAAGCCACCGGCGTACATGCAGGGCACTGCGTTCGCAGGAGCGTTCGCGGGTCCTTCGAAGCCGTACTTGTTCGGTTGGCGTGGGCGGATGGACGAGCGTGTGGACATGGTTCGCAGCTGTACCGATGGCCGATATGTCTATATGCGACATTTCTATCCCGATCGCCCTTATTTGAAACATGTCGATTACATGTTCCAAACCCCTACAACGCGAGTTTGGAAACAGATGTTTGATGAAGGTAAATTGAACCAGGATCAAGCAAAGTTCTGGCAACCCAAGCCGGCCGAAGAATTGTTTGACTTGGAAAGTGATCCGGATGAGGTCAATAATCTTGCTGGCGATGCCGAACATACCGAGCGGGTTAGCATGATGCGAGATGCGGTGCATCGCTGGATGGTCGATACCGGTGACATGGGAATGTTTCCTGAAGCCGAGATGCACCGCGTGGTCCCCGAGGACCAATCGCCTCGTGAATATGCGTTAAGCCATACCGCGCTGATGACGCGGCTTGCGGAAACTGCCCTGGATGCGACGAACTTCGACAGCGACATGACGACCGAAAAAGCGATCGAGCTTTCAGCCGACCCTGATGCGGTGATTCGTTTTTGGGCGGTCCGCGGCATCGGAATTCGCAACGCCAACACGCCCGCAGCAATTCAAGCGGTCAAACGTGCAATGAATGATGAATCACCGAGCGTCGCGATCGCGGCGTGTGAAGCGATGCAAGTCATCGGAGACAAAGCCGATCAGCAAGCGGTAACCGATCGACTGTTGGAATTGGCCAACGTCCAAAGGGTAGGGCACTTTGCCGCGATCGAAGCACTGAATGTGCTCGATTTGCAAATTCCGCTCGACGCAAAGCTGAAAAAACAGATCGCAGCGCTTCCACGATCCTTGAGAAAGCCACCTCCACGCGTCGGCAAGTACGTTGGCCGTCTGGTCGATGACATCAGCTCGGCGACGCCATAGAGGGTTTGCGTTTCCATGGGCCGTGGCCCAATGCCATCTACTTTGGTAGCGGCACGGCGCGAGCCGTCCGGTCGAGGCGAGTAAAACGTTCGGTTTAGACCGGGCGGGCCCCGCGCCGCACCGCTATTAAGATAGAGAGCCAGACCACATAGGACTCTGGGTCGACAGATCGCGACGAACTCGCGACGATAGCAAGCAGACGTTCTGTTCTTGCTTGTTTGGGTTGAGATTGATTGATGGAAATTCTTGGCGGTCCTCTGTTTAGCGTTGCCGGTGCGGGCGAATCGCATGGTCCAGCCGTGACGACGATCGTGTTTGGCTGTCCGGCCGGGCAGATGATTCGCCGTGCCGATGTGCAAAAGTACCTCGACCGCCGACGTCCGGGCGGAAACAAACATGGGACGCCCCGCAACGAAAAAGACAAAGTCGTTTTCCTGTCGGGACTGTTCCAAAACGACACCGATCAACTGCTCGGCGGTGGCAAGGTTTCGGTTCAGCTCGGCGGCGACACGTTTGAGAGCGAAGCGTACGAACAGGGCTACACCACCGGCGAACCGATCGCTGCAATGGTGCTGTCGACCTCGAAAAAATCGGGGGATTACACCCAGTTCGCCGGCCCCACCGGCGAAGTCCGCCCGGGACACACCGATCTGGTCAAATTTCATAAATCAGCCGGCTTTGTCGACGTCCGTGGCGGCGGCCGATCCAGTTATCGAGCCACGATTTCGGATGTCGTCGGTGGCTCGATCGCCCGTATCTTGTTGGCCGAAAAATTTGGCACCGTGATCCTGTCGTCGATCTCGCAAGTCGGATCGCTGAAGGCAAAAGTGAGTTTGGCCGATCGTGTTGCGGACTTGATGCAGGATGGACAGCGGCAACCGATTGCGGCCGACGCGATCAGTAAGATCGAAGAATCGTTGACCTCGGCGACCATTCATTCGATCGATACGGAGTTTGCCGAAGAGGCGGGCGAGCTAATCAAACAGACTCGGATGAAGGGCGATTCGCTCGGCGCGATGGTCGAAGTGGTGGCGGTCAATGTGCCGCCGCTGTTAGGGGATCCGCTTTACCAGAGCTTGAAAGTCCGTTTGATGGGCGCCCTCGGTGGGCTCAATGCCGTCCAGTCATGCGAAGTAGGTGCTGGACGTGATGTGGTGGAGCGATTCGGCAGCGACAACAACGACCCGATCCGCAGCAGCGGCTATGTCCGCAACAGCCACGGTGGAATGATCGGCGGGATCACCACGGGAATGCCGCTGGTGATGCAAGTCGGATTCAAACCCACCTCGACGATCAATCAGCCACAAGATTCGGTCCGCAAGAACTTGGAAGAAATTGAGTTCGAGCTGGTCAAAGGACGGCATGACCCATGTGTCGGCGTGCGAGCCGGGGTGACGCTCGAGTCACGAGTGGCGATTGAGCTGCTGAACGCCGCGATGTCGCACCAAGCCAGTAAGTTGTCGAGTGACCTTTCGCAGCTGTTTTAGGCTGTGGCTGGCTTGGAGGATCGTTGCATGCTGCCTCTTCTAACACCACGAG
>NZ_ANOG01000595.1 GCF_000346295.1 Rhodopirellula maiorica SM1
ACGCTTAGAGACAGCCCCAACCGAAGCCGGACTCGCAGAAACCGAACTCCCCAACGACGACAACCGAAGATTCAGAGAGCGTCACACCAAGCGCTGATCACTCCGGTGAATTCGATCCATTGCCTGGACGCTTAGTGGCAGCCAATGTCTTTGCGATCGGTTTGTGGATTTTCCTGCTGGGAATTTTGCAGGAGAATAGCCGCGTCACATTGCTGACGTTCGGGGCTATCCTTCTTGCTGCTGCGATATTCCTTTATCACTCAACCCAAAAACGAGTAAGTGAATTCGGTGATTGACTTGCAAGCGACGCGCATGATCGCAGCGGGTATGGACGCCAAGAAAGACATCCACGCAGATAAGAAACCAACGATTCAGCAACAACCAAAATACAAATGAATGTCTACAACAATACAGAAAGCTAACATGAAGATTTTCCAGACCGTCTTAATCGCCCTTTATTGTTTTTCGGCTCATGTGTTTGCCGATGATGCCACTGCAAAGAGCGAATTGGGGGAACTCATCTTTGAAGATCAATTCGAGCGTTCAGAATCTCAGGAACTCAAAGACGAACCTGGGAACCAATGGACGACCAGCAGTGACAAGACGGCGAAAGGTCACAAGCAGGTGGACCTTCGCGACGGTGCGATGCATGTTTTCACACACGCCGATGCAAACCATGCAACGTCGGTCCGACATGAATTCGCGTTCAAGGACAGAAGCATTGGCCTGCGGTTCCAGTTGCACCAAAAGGGCGATCGGTTGAAATTGAATTTCGCCGATCCCGCGTGCAAATCGGTTCATGCAGGGCATCTATTTGATGCGGAAGTGAGTGCCGGTGGGCTGACAATCGAAGACCGCAAGACGGGCGTCATGGATCTAGATATCCGGGCCAAGCGACTGTCCGGCGCTATTAACGCCGAACAACAAAAGCTGTTGGCAACGAAAAAGCGGCAGTTCCCAATTCAGCTAGAGTTGAATCAGTGGCACGAAATCCTGGCCCACGTCGACGGACATCAGCTTTCGGTGGATATCAATGGAAAGCGCGTGGGTAGTCATCACTCAGAAGGTTTCGCACACGAAACCAAGTCTTTGTTGCGACTACTGGTCCCCCAGACAGCAACAATCGACGACGTACGCATCTGGAAGCGAGATTCACCGAGAAGTGCAGGCACCAGTACCTCGCGCAGTTCACCGGAACTGGATTTTCGATCCATGGTGTCGCCCGTGCCTGCTTCGGCCAAGTTCGTTGACCCCAACTACTACATTTGGGGCGGTAGCATGGCTCGCGATGCTGAGGGTAAGTGTCACTTGCTTTACAGCCGTTGGCCGCGCGAGCTGGGGCACAACGCTTGGGTCACGCACAGCGAGATCGCTCATGCGGTCGCCGACGATCCGTTGGGGCCGTACAAGCACGTTGACGTCGCCTTGCCGGCGCGAGGTTCCCAGTTCTGGGATGGAATGTGTACGCACAATCCGACCGTTCATCAATTTGATGGCAAGTACCACCTCTATTACATGGGGAATTACGGCGATGGCAATGCAACCGCCAAACTGAATCCGATTCACCGCAACAATCAACGCATTGGTGTCGCGGTGGCGGACAGTTTGAGTGGCCCATGGAAGCGGTTCGATTCACCCGTCATCGACATCAGTGAGCCGTCGGATGCGCCGGATGCTTTGATGACCAGCAATCCGTCGATCTTGCGGCGTGGCGATGGTACGTATGTACTGATCTACAAAGCGGTCGGGAAGAACGGTCGGCTTCCCTTCGGTGGTCCCGTCGTTCATCTGGCTGCGACTTCGGATTCGCCCACCGGACCATTCACCAAACAACTCAAGCCGCTATTCACTGCACCAGGCGTCAAGTTTCCCGCTGAAGATCCTTATGTGTGGTTCGATGGCGAGCAGTGCTGGGCGATTGTCAACGATCACAAGGGTCACTTCAACAAAACCGGTGAAGATTCATTGGCGTTGTTCACCTCCAACGACGGACTCGACTGGTCCGTCGCGGCTCACCCTTGGGTTTTGCAACGCAAAGTGAGCTGGGCCGACGGTAGCGAACAATCCTTCCATCGCTTGGAACGTCCGCAGCTTTGGCTGGAAGATGGCGTCCCGAAGGTGCTGTTCTGCGCGGCCGAAGAGACCAAAGAGAAAGAGCACTCGTTCAATGTGCACATTCCCCTCGAACATGCGACAAGTTCCAACCTGGATTGAAAATGGCATCTACACGATTTCTACGACACGCCTGCCTAAGTCTTGCCGCAATTCTGCTCGCTCCAGTGATTGATGGGGCTGTCCGCGCGGACGATCGGCCGAATATTCTTTGGATCACGATCGAGGACTGGAGTCCCGATCTGTCCTGCTACGGCACCAAGGGAATTCATACACCGAATGTCGACCAGCTTGCCGCCGAAGGCATTCGCTATGAACGAGCCTTCACAACGTCGCCGGTCTGTTCGACGTCTCGTTCGGCGATGATGACCGGATTTCATCAAAACTACATCGGTGCTCATCAACATCGGACCGCCAACAAAAAGGCTTTACCCCACGGCATCCGCCCCATTCCGCATCTGCTTGCCGACGCTGGTTACTACACGTGCCTGATGAGTTGGAAAACGGATTGCAACTTCTTTCCCGATCGGCGGAACGAACTGTTCATGGGCAGCGATTGGAAAGATCGCGAACCGGACCAGCCGTTCTTCGCTCGCATCACATTCGGAGGCACGCATCGAGCCTGGAATCGCGACCCCCAACGACCGATCGACATCAAAGACATTGAATTGCCTCCCTACTATCCGGACACGCCGTTCGTTCGCCGCGATTGGACCAACGGTCTGGAACAGATGCAGCTTGTTGATCGCGAGGTCGGCGACATTCTCACGCGACTTGAGGATGAAGGTTTGGCCGACAGCACAATCGTGTTTTTCATCGGCGATCACGGCCGCTGTCACATTCGGGGCAAGCAGTTTCTGTACGACGAGGGCACGCGCGTTCCCATGATTGTGCGTTGGCCGGGAAAAGTTGAACCGGGCCAAGTCAGTAGCGATATGGTGATGTCGATTGACCTTTGCGCCACCGCATTGCAAGCCGCCGGCGTGACCGCACCGGTCCCATTGCATGGGAAGAGTCTTTTCAGCGATGCGATATGCGAAGCATTCGATCGAAGGACTACAAGTTGATCCTGAATTTGATGCCCGAGCGGGCCTATTGCCAGTTCAGTTTCTACAAAGAAAGTGCGTATCCCGTGCTCGCTGAAATGAACGTCCTGAATCTGCAAGGAAAGTTGACGCCCGAACAAGCAGCGTTCATGTCATCGAGCAAACCACCGATCGAACTGTTCGACCTGCGAACCGACCCACACGAAGTCCACAACGTGGCCGATGAAGAAGAGTACGCCAGCGTAAAGACCGAATTGCTCGGCGAACTGCAACGCTGGCGAAAAGAGGTCGTCGGTGATGCGGGTGTGACCGATGCGTTTCGAGGCGATGGAGTATTTCCGGATACCCGCCCAACCAATACGGTCGGTCAGTGGATTCAGGATAACGCCGACAGCTATGACTTCGCAGCGCATGGCGTTCCCAGGTGGTATCCCACACGAACGCTTGATGAGTGGCAAGAAGTGCGAGATTTGTGGAGCCCTTGGGTTTTTCGTGAAGTTGACAGCAGCATGAAACGCCCAGTGATTCCCTTCACAAAGAAACCCACAAAGTGATTTGACAACCCGATCACGACCAACGCCGGACTTACGTTCACCGGTGGTTTCATCGACATTGACAACCTACAAGTTTCCTCGGTTCAGTAGCATGCGATTGATGAGAACCCTCGGAACACTTTTTCTGTTGACGAATTTGGTGTGCCTAGGGATGGCAAGTGAACGTCCCAACGTGATCCTAATCCTGACCGATGACCAGGGGTACGGCGACATGTCTTGTCACGGAAATCCGTGGCTCAAAACGCCGAACCTCGATCGGCTCGCGTCCCAAGGCGTTCGTCTGGAGGACTATCACGTCGATCCGGCGTGCACTCCCACCCGTGCTGCATTGATGACGGGACGGTACTCGTCACGTGTCGGTGCTTGGACGACGACGCAAGGGCGACAACTGTTGAACCCCGAAAAAGTCACCATGGCCGATGTGTTTGCCGCGTCAGGTTATCGCACGGGAATGTTTGGAAAATGGCACCTCGGTGACACATGGCCGTATGCTCCACGTTTTCGCGGGTTTCAAAATGTGGTCCGCCATCTTGCCGGCGGCATCGACGAGATCGGAAACCCGATCGGCAACGACTACTTTGACGACACTTATCATCGCAATGGCGTAGCTGAGAACATCAGCGGATATTGCACGGACGTCTTTTTTGAGGAGTGCGAACGAATGATCTCGCAATCAAGCGAGCAGCCGTTCTTCGTCTACCTGCCGCTCAACGCGATGCACAGTCCGCATACGGTTGCCAGCAAGTACTCGGCACCGTTCATTGCGGATGGACACTCCGAGGAACGTTCCAAGTTCTTTGGACAGATCATCAACTTCGACGAGAATCTCGGACGCTTGCTTGAATGCCTCGAATCGCAGCAGCTTTCCGACAATACAATCGTGATCTTCATGGGCGACAACGGCACGGCGAAAGGGGCCAGCGGTCGAATGCCAGAAGACGGTTTCAACGCGGGGATGCGAGGAAGGAAGGGGTCAGTCTACGAAGGCGGGCACCGTGTCGCATGCTTTGTACGCTGGCCCGCGAAACTCGAATCGGGGCGGAAGATTGACGAACTCACATCCTGTCGAGATTGGCTGCCGACTCTGATCGAATGGTGCAACCTAGATGTTGCAAAAGGAACTCACTTCGACGGCCAGTCAATCGCCGGCTTGCTAGAAGGTCGTGGCGACGAGTGGCCAGATCGGACCATGGTCGTCCAGCGCCAGAGTGATCGCCCAACACTGGAGTTGTCGCCGAAGAAATATGGCATGCCCCATTACGCGGTGATGACCCAAAAGTGGCGATTGGTCGACGGTGAACTGTACGACATCATCCATGACCCAGGCCAGAAGAAAAATATCGCCGCGGAGCATTCGGATGTGGTCGGTAAGCTGCAGTCTCGTTATGAAAAACACTTTGCAGATGTGTTCGCAACGGATGCTAACTACACCCGGTTTCAACTGGGCGCACCCGAAGAGAACCCGACACGGTTGACGGTGCGAGATTGGCATCCCACCGAAGGAAACGTGATTTGGAAACAAGAACAACTCGGCGACGACTCGCTCGCAATCAATGGATTCTGGGCCGCGAACGTGGTTCGTTCCGGTCAATACCGAATTCGACTGTCAAGGTTTCCCGAAGACGCACCTGCGGCCATGAACGTTCGAGACGTTCGACTGAAGATCGGCGACATCGAACAGACCAGAATCATCAGCCCCAACGACGCTTCCGTCGTTTTCGACATGGAGTTGCCGGTCGGTGAGACATTGCTGCAGAGTTGGATGACTGACGCGACAACCAACAAGCAGAGAGGTGCCTATTTTGCGAACATCGAGTTCATGCCCCCATCTATTTCGCCTTGATCGAGTGCTGCGAATGACTCGAACGCGAGGCTCTCGATTCTCGCATGGAGAGAGTCCGGATTGTAGTGACGTTCAATTTTAGGTTCTTCGCGATTGATGCTTATCCGCGCTGCTCTGGCATTACTCCTTTTCGAGATTGGCTGCCCCGTTGATTCGGCATTGGCATCGCTATCTCGCTTCGATTCCACCGCTCGCGTTGCATTCGCGGGGCTTGCGATTCGATGTCGCCGGTAGCTTCCCGTCGGCGAATTGTTGATTTCCAAATTGCGTTTCTCGGCGACCTCCTCACTGGTGCCAAACCACTTAGCTCCCATCCGGATATCGCAACGAGCGATCGCTAAAATCAAGAAATCTGCAGCATTGGGTCTGTTCGGCGGCTGTCTGTTTTGCGAGAGAGCATTTCGTAACTTACTCGACTTGACTCCTCAAGTATCAATTCGTTTTCGGCGGTGGCAAAATCAACGGCTCCAGAAAACCAGCGTTTTGCGGTGCCAAACCCTTTTCATGTCGGAACCGTCTGAGCGAGTCGGACGTTCGTTAACCCAGACCAGCAGAGAAACGAAGAAACAGAGAATTCTCGTCCCGAGACCCAAAATCACCCCCGATCCCATAAACCGAGTAGCGGTGGAACCAAAGAAACGAAGAACGCGACAGGACGGTGGCAAACTCGCAAACAGCGCGAAACACGGGGCAAAAACAAAAAAAGGCCGACACGGTAACCATGTCGACCTTTTATTCACTTCAGGGTCGGAAACGACTTTGATCGTTCCGAGAAGTTGCGGGAGCCGGATTCGAACCGACGACCTCGAGGTTATGAGCCTCGCGAGCTACCGGGCTGCTCCATCCCGCGGTGAAGTTTTTCGAGTGGTCGACTTGCGTCTCCCATCGATGTGCAGACTATATGGGAATCCTCGGCAAAGTGTCAACAGCCTCCACATCCCAATTTTAACATTTCTTAACTTGGCCTCCGACTCGACCTCTCATCCTCACTGTTAATCCGAAAAATAGCGGTCTTTCGGACGTTTGGCCGTTTGACGTCAGCCACGATTCTCACGTTCAACCCGGGCTATCGCCCAAACGGCTAATGGGATTTTACCCCATTCTTTCTGACTATCAGTCATAACTGGAACAATCGTTCGCAGTCACGTCAAATGTAACGATGGTTTCTGCACCCCGAGGCAATTCGCCTCGGTTTATCGATTCCGTCATTCGCATTTTTTTTCTCTCACACCCTATTCTATTTAGAAGCCTGTTCATCATGCAAACATTTCTCTCGCTGTTCGGTTTTTGATGTCGCAAACGGATTCCCAATCCGATTTAATCCATCCAGAGGTGGTTCCCTCACCTCTGGGGGGAAACTCACCCACGTCGGGTTCTGTTCCCCCTCCGGCTGCGAATCCCGTTCAAAAAGTTCCCCCAAACCAGCGGGATCCGCAAAATTCGAACGGTGATGGTGCAAACTCTGCCAGTCCGCTTCCGCCTGTCGTGGCAGCCCCTCCTGCATCGAATTCGCCCGCATTGAATCCGCCTCCGTCACCCCCGACCGCTGCGGTGCCGCCGGCGTCGCAATCGCCCGCCAGCCCTCCGATTCCGCCGCCACCGCCGCCTCGTGCGACGCTGCCTCCGCTGAGATCAGCGTCCACTCAAAACGAAAATCCGCTTGCTCCCCACGCGGCACCTCAACCTGCCACCGTTGTCGCCAGCGGGATTGGTTCAGCCAAATCGCTTCGCTGGCGTGATGAACTGCCAAAATTCATCAAGCGAAAAGTCCGTCCGGACCAGCCCACGGCCGAGAACGGGCAAGCCGACGCCGAAGCGGGCGAACCGTCGACCGAAGAAAAGATCGTCAAAGGGGCACCGCCTTGGTTGATCAGCACCGTCATCCATTTGGTGCTGCTGTTGGCGCTGGCGTTGATTTCAACCCCGGCGGGCGATGCAATCAGTCGCGTGCTGCTTGAAATCGGTCAGAGCGAAACCAAAGAAGAAGTGAACTTTACCGAGTTTGTTGTCGACCCCAGTGATGTGCTGGTCGATGCATCTGACATCGAGACCGATCAAGAGGTAATGGTCGATATCCCGTCGATCTTCGAAGACGCCAACGACTCGATCGATGCGGAAGTGGCGATGGCGGACATTGGGTTGGGACCCGAAATCGAAATCGCTCGCCCGATGTTTAACGGCCGCTCCGGGGCGATGAAGTCGACGCTGTTAGCACTCTACGGCGGTACCAAAGAGACCCAGCATGCAGTGGAAATGGGATTGGAATGGCTGAGCCGCAATCAGAGCAGCGATGGTGGGTGGAGTAAGCGAGGTCCGTATGCCGACGGAGGCGTGGTCGAAAACCGAACCGCCGCCACGGCGATGGCGCTGTTGGCGTTTCTGGGCGATGGCAATACCCACACCAAGGGCAAGTACGCCGAGAACGTGGACAAGGGCGTCAAGTATTTGGTCAAACAGCAATCACGCAGCGGTTTCATGGCCAAAGACGCGCGGGGCCACGAACAGGCCTATGCTCAGGCGCAAGCGACGATTGTGCTGTGCGAATTGTATGGAATGACCAAAGATTCGTGGCTCCGCGATAAGGCGCAAGTCGCCATCGAATACGCTCAAGACGCTCAAGGGACCCAGGGTGGTTGGCGTTATTACCCCAAGTCGGATTCGGACACTTCCATCACGGGATGGTTCGTGATGGCGTTGGAAAGTGGTTTGTCGGCTGGCTTAGACGTCAATCGCAGCGTGTTGTACAACGTCGAAGGCTATTTGGATTTGGCGCAAGCCAGTGGCGGGGCTCAATACGGCTACCAACCTCGCAGCCGCCCAAGTCCTCCGATGACCGCCGAGGGTTTGCTGTGCCGCCAATACCTCGGTTGGCCACGAAACCATGCACCGATGGTGCAAGGCATTGATGCGTTGTGGGAAGTCGCTCCGTTTGACTACAGCGATCGCGACAGCTATTACTGGTACTATGCGACTCAGTTGTTACATCACTATGGCGGCGAGCCGTGGCAACGGTGGAACGAGAAAATGCGAGTGCAGTTGCCTGCTCATCAACAGACGCGCGGACGCGAACGCGGCAGCTGGGATCCGCAAGGCGACCGCTGGGGCGATCACGGCCGCTTGTACTCCACGTGTTTGTCGTTGTTCTGTTTAGAAGTTTACTACCGCCACATGCCGCTATACGCAGGCCATGCGGTCGAGTAATCAATGTCGCTGATCGCTCCGCGATCTTGCTTCACAGCGTTGCTCTTCGGGGCTTTGCGAATCGTGTTTACTATTGGACACGCATAAATTTGCAGGCCGCGTTGTGAATGTTGGCCGGAAAGTCTTCACGCGAGGTGATCAGCATTGAAGGCGACTGGGGCATCGATTCGACGAAGGCGGCGAGATCCTCGTCAGCCTGTTGGGTGCTGGTTCGTTTCGCCATTGCCAGCCGGATCAGCGTCGTCTCCAAGTCGCTGGCGGATTTGTGAAAGGTGTGTGTGTCGTCGTCAAGATCCTCCGATTCGCCGGTAATCATCAACTGAACGCCGACGTTGCGTTGCCACAATTCGGTCAGACAGGTGGCAGCTAGCGACAGCACTTGTTCGATAGTTTCTTCGCGTTTGTTGGCGAGATCGTCCGATTTTGAATCGCGATCGCTGCGGGGGGACGCGGGCGAAGCGTGGCTGGAACGCGGCGGATCGCTTGCGGTGTCGACCAAGATATACGCCATGCGGACGCCCGGAGTTTGGAATTCTTGGACGATCGGTTTGCCAAGCCGAGCCCACGAGGCGAAATCCCAACGCCGCACCGACATGCCGGTTTCGTATTCGCGGCTGCCCGAATAATCGTAGGCCTCGGCGGCCGCGATTTTGCGAATCCAACCCGACATATCCGACAGCTTTCCGCTGGAGCCCGCTTCGTCGGCTTGGCCGAGCAATCGAGGCGTGATGGGGAGGGTCGTGTGGCTGGGGATCCGTTTGGTAAATTCAAATAAGCAGAACGGAAACATCGATTTCACGCAAACGTCGGGCAGCGGATGCACGCCCCGATGGGTAAAGCAAAGTGCGACGTCGGTGGTGACGGTTTCACGTGGCGAGATCATGCCGATGGCGGTGGCGTCGGACAGCACCTGGTAAGAGCGCGACGCATCGCTTGCTTGCTTCGATGATCGTCTGCGAAAATGCCGAAACAGGTCTTTGCGTCGCGTCGCTTGTACTCCTGCGGTCAATTGCAGTGCGGGCACATGACGTTGATTCTTGAGATGGATTCGCAAGTGGAACATCTGGCCCGCTTCGACACAGCGTGGCAGCGAGAAATCGACTTGCAGACGAGGCTGCATTATTTGGTTGACCAGCAAGCTGATGCCAAGCGTGGCAGCACAGGCGGCGAACATGCCAACCCAAGGGTAACCCCACAGAATATTCAGCGAGATGATGCCGACCAACAGCATCGAAATCGATGCGGGAGTCGCCGAGCGACGTATTGCGATCGCCGTTCGTAACGGAAACACCAACACGGTGGCCAAGATGTGCAGACTTCGTTGCCACCACGGTCGCGTTCCCGCCGGATGGGTTTGCGTCAAGGGATCCGGCATCACAGAAGTCTAATTGAAAAGAACGGAACGGGAATGCATTGTGTTTTCCTATACAGGCGTTGCTATACAGGCACGTCAATCGACTTTAGCAAATCGGAAATGATCATCGTGGTTTCATCGGAGGTGGCGATGGCGTTGCGAGGCGAAACGCGATGCGAAAGGATGCTCGGTGCCAGGCTTTGCACATCGTCGGGCAACACATAGTCGCGGCCCAGCAAAACGGCTTTCGCTTGTGCTGCCCGCATCAGCATCTTCGATCCTCGCGGGCTGACGCCGACTCGCAGTCGTGTGTCGGTACGTGTCGCGGCGGCGATTTCGACGATATAGGCTACTGCTTTGCGATCCACTTTCACTTTGCGGACAAAGGATTGCAGTGCCGTCAACTCGTCGCCGGTCATCACGGGGGTCAATGCCGACGATGGGTCCGATGACGCTTGGTCGAGCAGCAAATCAATCTCGCTGTTGGTGTCGGGGTAATCCATCGACAATCGCATCAAGAAACGGTCCAGTTGTGATTCGGGCAGCGGGAATGTGCCTTCGAACCCCGACGGGTTTTGCGTCGCGATGACAATGAAGGGCCGCTTCAGCACATAGCGTTTGCCATCGACCGTGACCTGAGATTCCGCCATCGCTTCCAACAGCGCACTTTGCGTCCGTGGTGATGCACGGTTGATTTCATCCGCGATCAACAGGTTGCTAAATACGGGTCCGGCGCGGAATTCGAAAGTTCCCGAAGAGGGGCGGAAAACACTGCTGCCGATAATGTCGGCGGGCAACAAGTCGGGGGTACACTGGATCCGTTGGAACTCGAGGTCGATCAAACGTGCCATCGATTTCGCAAGCGTGGTCTTGCCGACACCCGGAACGTCTTCGAGCAACACCGATCCTTCGGCCAACATGGCGA